>DASC01000090.1:8943-23221 GCA_002503595.1 Candidatus Methanogaster sp. UBA203
GGACTGTTCCGTATCGTCACTGATCCACTCTGAGAGGTACAATCGCTCATCTCCGTTTATATATTTCAGCGATACGACTTCCCGCTCGCCACCAGTCACCATCGCATGGTCGTCTAATTCATATCCTTCCGGCAGGTATGATGGGGTTCTCAGATCGAAAGTTAGATTCGCCCTCGCCTCATCGAGCGTCATCGTCTCAGGCATCCTATCCTCAAACGATTCCTCAACAACCGTGGCTCCTTCCGGGACCTCAAATATAAACTCGCTGTCCTGGATGCCGGTGTTAAACGTTATATCCCGGTATTCAACCTTCACCATTGGATTGCCGTCTGCATTGTACATCTCTGTCCCGAGTAGCATCCAGTTTTCACGATCGACCCATACGCGCGTCCTGGAGATGAATTTGCGGTTAGCTTCATCTATGGGCGTTGCCTCGATCACATAAGCGCTCCGCCCGCCGACATTCTCGGTGCCCTTGTATGATATGTCGTTCTCATCCATGAGATCCTTTACGATGCTGGTGTAATCGATCTCAAACGGCTCATCCCCCATATCAGGGAGTTCCATCGTCGTCACCTGATTCTTTGCAGGGTCATACATCCACATCGTGCTGCCATTCCTGACCATCACCGTGCCTTCAAGTTCGGCTGGCTCGATGAATTCGGAGCGGGTTTTATCCGGCATTTTGGTCATGATCGTTGCATGCGTGGTTTCGGTTTCCCCGGCAAACGATGTCATGACCATCGTGGCTGAAAAGTCCTCTATCGACTCCTGTTTCGCCTCCATCATAGACGCGATCTCGTCTGCGGACATCTCGGACATCTGATCGACACATCCCGTGAGCAGGATGGCTGCAATGACGATTAATGCTGATGCGATCTGTTTCGTCTGTTTCTTCATCTGTTCTCTCATCCTCCGATATTGTTTCTGTTCTTGAAGTTACTTATTTCTAACTCCATGTTAGATATAAGTAACATTGGAGTATATAAAAGTTTCGGAACTATGCCTGACGGTCGCGGTTACATGGCATCCTACGTCCATGGACTTACAATGGTGGCTACATTGCAACTTATCAAATTCCGGATATGGCGCCGGCTATGATGCCAAATGCAACTACCAGAAGAACGGCTATTAAAATACCTATTATAAGCGTAACGATCCCATAAACAGTCATCTGCCCGTAATAACCACAAATAGTCCAGAATGGGGTTATTTTATCATTTGACATCGATTTATGAATTAACCACCCTATTCCACATGGAACCAACATTAAATTCAGGGAAATTGCACCAACTATTACATAACCAATATTTGGCTCTTTAATCGTTATTATTTCACCAGCCATACACGATCACCTCAAATATCATCTCTCCAGGAGTTTTTCTGGGAAACTGATAAAACTTTCCACCCTGATGGGATTGTCAACCCAGGCGTTGGTGTCGGGTTGAGACCCTGGTTATCTATACTGTACCTGTGTACCACCGAGATCACAGCCCGAGAACCTCTTCCATGCCGTGTATCCCGGGCGGCGCATCCATCACCCACCGCGCGGCTCTGATCGCACCGCCTGCGAACGCCTGCCTGCTGTGCGCCTGATGCTTAATCTCGATCCGCTCGCCATCCCCTGCAAATAGCACGAGATGATCGCCGATGATGTCGCCGCCCCGGATCGCGTGGATGCCGATCTCATCACCCCGCGGAGCGATCCCCTCACGCCCGTAGACCAGTTCTTTTCCCCCGAGAACCTTGCTGATCACGTCAGCCGCACGCATCGCTGTTCCTGATGGTGCATCCTTCTTGTGGCGGTGGTGCGCCTCAACGATCTCGATGTCCCAGTCGCCGATGTATGCGGCGGCTTCTAGAAGTAGTTTCCAGAAGACGTTGACTCCGACCGAGAAATTAGGTGCAATCACGGCAGGGACGTTTCCGGCTATGATCTCTGCGATCTCCTCCTGATATGGTTCGAGACCGGTCGTCCCGAGAACGATGGCAACACCGTTATCTACAGCGGCTCTGACGTTTCCGACAGCGGCATCCGCTATTGTGAAGTCGATCAGAACGTCCGGGGAAGTGCTCGCAAGCAGCGCATCGATCAGCAGGGCATCTGATACCCGGACATCGCCTGCGCCAGCAGCGACACCAGCACCCGTACCCGCACCAACCGGCATCCCGATGTCATGGATGTCAAACGCTGCCACCAGTTCCATATCTGGCGCACCGCCGACATTCTCGATTATAAGCGAGCCCATGCGCCCGAGTGCGCCTGTTACTGCAACTGTTATCATGATATCACCTTTACCATAAGATCACCTGTATCTATCCCCCGGTCATCTAATATATTCGCACCATGGATGCTGCCCGCCCTTCAGACCGTCCTGAACTGCCCGAACAGATTGTCCCGCCCGATCCGGTGCAGTCTGGATCGCACGAGTGCGGAAAGCTGCGACACATCTCCTTTCTTCGCAGATACCGGCGCAACCGTATCGATCCACTGCCTCCATGGCGGGAGAAAGTCGAAACGCTCCACGATCTGATCGAGCGCATGGTCTCGATCGGTTATCAGATCCATCTTGTTTGCCGCGATAACCGTATCGATATCGAGATCAGACAAAAATTCAAACAATTCAATATCAACCGGTATCTCACCCCTTTCTGACCATCGGTCTACGATCTCGCAGAAAACGCTTGCATCGACCACCTGAACGGCACAGAGGATGCGGCCGCAGTTGTCTTCGATATAATGGACGATCGAATTCTTTATGCGCTCCTGAACCACATCCGGGACGCCGTGCAGAAATCCGTAACCCGGCAGATCGGTTATCAACAGATCCCTAAACGTTATATGAGTCGGTTTCCTCGTGACGCCGGGGCGCCTCCCTGTTCTGACGCTTCTGCCGGTCAATCTCTTGATCAGCGACGACTTCCCGACGTTTGATCTGCCCGCGAAGATGATCTCATGGTTGATTGCCATCTCTGTTAACCTCGATATGCTTACTCGTCCGGATCGTGACTGCTTTTGAACGGCTCTTCATCGCCAGATACTCTTTTCGATCCAGTTGGAAGTTCTTTGAACTGCTCAGAAAGCTGTTTATAAGCGATGCCTGCTGCCTGCTCCAGACCTCATTTGGCACCGATTTCACCCACTTGCTGTAACGCCGTATAAATGTCAGACGCTCCATGCGGTTCTGCTCTCTGTTAAATCTCAATTCCATAATCGGTTGCATCCACATCAAACTCTTTAAGGAAATTTTTCAGAGTTTTTCTGTCTATTGTCTCTTTAAAAATCTCATGCAAGTAAATGGCATCTTCTATATCTTTATCTCCACTCAGGTATAATTTATAGGGTATCTGTAATTCTATTGGTGATATTTTCATTTCATGGTCACCTATCATAACTTTCAGGGAGTTTTTGAGTGAAAAATTGTCAAAATAATCTTTTACAAATTTCAATTCGATGTTTGGTATTATTTCATCGATTTTTGCGATTCTTACTGCAAGATTTTCGTTTAGCATGTTGAATAAATCGTTTTGATCGTCGGAATTCAAAAACCAGTAATTTCTTTCTGTTAAATCGTTGAAGAATCTCTCGAACATTCCGCTGTCTATTTTTTCTATGATTATGTCGATATCCTCTGTGCCTCTCGCCCGGCCGAACAGGATCGTGACATAGCCGCTTACTATGACGTAGTCTGTGTACGCCTTCAGTACGCTGAGGAAGTCGAGTACGAATGTGTCCAACCCGGAGAGCGTTTTATTCGTCAGGCGGATTCCGTTGTGGGTGTGCTGGATGTTCATTTTTGGTAGCTTTTTGTCGAATAGAATCGAAACCGAGTACTTCTTTCACGGGTGCAAGTCAAATTTTTTTACCGTGAATTTCCTGTTGTTTCAATTTCTGAATTTCTGGCGTTTTGACTAACTGATTACCAGATTTAGTTATATTCTCTCCAAATATCTCTCCCATGTCCTAATTAAGTATGCTCACCGTGAACACGTCTTTCCTGAGCGACGAACTCGAAGAGATGTTCATATCACACGTCGTATCAGGATATCTAATCTCGGGTGGGCTGGTGTCAGTGGGGCGGTGCCAGGTGGTACGGCTATCCGAAAAATTCGCAAATCCCCTGATCCCTGTACCAGCGCACGTCCGGACATGTCCAAAACCATTATGTGAAATTACACGCACCACGGTAGTAATAAGGATTGATAAAATCACTCTCCGAAAGGATTTAAGAAAAAACCGGTGCATCTGATGGATTTTACGAAACATCTCGCAGATAAGACGATCGTGCTTGGCATAACAGGCAGCATCGCTGCTGTGCGAACCATCGAACTGGCGCATGAACTGATCCGCCGAGGGGCTACGGTGCAGGCGGTGATGACCGAACCTGCGGAGCGCATCATCCACCCGGACGCGATCGAATGCGCAACAGGGCGCGCTGCGATCACCGGGTGGACTGGCAGGGTTTCGTGGGTCGAGTACTGCGGTGGTGGTGGTGGCAGTGATGGTGGTGGTGGCGACGGTGATTGCAGCGGAGGTGGTGTAAGGGCCGCTGACCTGCTGCTGATTGTGCCGTGTACTGCAAGCACGATCGGGAAGATTGCGCACGGCATCCCTGACACGCTCGTCTCGATATTTGCCACAACAGCGATCGGCGCAGGGGTTCCTGTCATCGTAGCGCCTGCCATGCACGAGAGCATGTACAACCCGATCGTACGCGGGAACATCGGGATCCTGCGGGATCAGGGAGTCACAATCGTGGGTCCCGTTATCGAGGAAGGGAAAGCAAAGATCGCTCCTAACGATGATATCGTGCGGTGGGCAGAGCGGGCGCTTGGCGGCTACGCGCTTTCCGGCATCCGGATACTGATTACGGGCGGCGCGACCGCAGAGCCGATCGATCCTGTGCGCATCATCACGAGCAGGGCATCAGGTCGGATGGGGGCTGCACTTGCTTACGAGGCGTTCCGGCGCGGGGCTGATGTGACGCTTGTGCACAGCGGGCGGATCGGTTTTGCCGGTATCAGGGAGGTGTATGTGGAGACTGCAGAAGAGATGACGGGTGCGGTTCTTGGCGAGCTTGAGGGCAGAGAGGGGGGCGGTGCTATAGATGGGTACGATCTGCTGATCAGCGCTGCTGCGATCTCGGATTATACGCTCGATCCTGCCGCCGATAAAATCAAGTCGGGCAGCCAACTGACGCTTGACCTGCGCCCGACACGGAAGTTGCTTGAGGCGGTGCAGGATGCGTATCCTGATCTGGCGGTCGTCGGGTTCAAACTGGAGACTGCCGGGGGCGAAGCGTTGATCGAGCGTGCGAAGGAGGTGATGGATCGCTATGGACTTCTTATGGTTGTTGCGAATACTGCTGAAAATATGGGTGGCGGCGAGGGGGAGGTCTGGATCATCACTGATGGGGGACGCAATCTTATTCATGCCGGCGGCACGAAAGACGCGATTGCGGCTGCGGTATTTGATTCTGTCGAGCAGGTGGTGGGGTTGGCGGGCGATGAATGTCACGAGTGTGCCGAACAAAATGCGCCATCCAGCTGGTGAAAATCCAACCTGGTGAAAGGTTAGCCACCACCTCAGAACTGACTGTGTGGAAGCTCATAGTAACTTCATAGCCAAGAATACGGCAGGGGGCGCAGTTATCGAGCTCTACTCGACATTACACGGAAGAAATTCGTGCGATTCGCCAAAACATGTTCATTCATGTCTGATACAAGCACCAGAGCCAATTCAACAGTCATATAAGTGCAAGAAGGTTTATGTGATTACACTGCTCATGATTGCATTATGATTAGAGGGCTGCATCTGCGCAGAGTTTGTGTTGTGATCTTTGTGTACGCCTCATTGCTCCTGCTCATGAACGGTGCATCGGCACTGAACGCTGATGCAGGCGATACTCAGACTGTGTGGTCAGACGCCTCAGTAACGCTGGATGGTTCTGGCTCAACCGGCACCAATCTGACATACAAATGGACGGAGAACGGCACCACATTGAGTACTCATAAGGTATTCAGCCGCAAATTTTCGATAGGCACACACGCAATCACGCTGACTGTATCGGATAGCACCAGCAACGACACCGATACCGTGATCGTGGAGGTGAAGAACCAGCCCCCGATTGCGGATGCAGGCGATGACCGGGTCATACTGCCAGATACCTACATCAAACTCGACGCATCCGGATCCAGCGATCCTGACGGCGAAATCGAGTCTTACAAGTGGGTCGAGGACGGGGTGGAACTCAGCACAAGGAAATCGTTTAACAAGATCTTTGATGCCGGAAGACATGAGATCACGCTCAGAGTGACCGATGACGATGGCGATACCGGCGAGGATACTCTCGAGATCCTGGTCAACTGCGCACCGATCGCAGACGCGGGACCTGACATGCCCGTGCCGGAAGGGACACTTGTTCACTTCAACGCATCCAATTCCAGCGATCCTGACGGCAATACCCTGTACTATGAGTGGAAGGAGGATGGTGTCGGCATCCTCAATCTTGCGCAATCATTCGATATGGTTCTCCCGATCGGCACACACAGCATCGTGCTGACCGTGACCGATGGATACGGGGCAACTGCTACTGACCGGGTGGTGATCGAGGTCACTGCCGTGGACCAGAAGCCCCCGATAGCAGATGCGGGCTCCGATCAGGCAGTGCTCGTCGGAACCGCTGTCGTGCTGGACGCATCCGGCTCCACCGATCCTGACGGCGAGATCGTGAAATACGAATGGCTCGAGGACTCTGCCGTAATCAACGAATCGATGGTCTTTGAGCACATATTCCCGAAAGGAGTGCATCACATAACGCTCAGAGTGACCGATAACGACGGCGCATCAGGTGCAGATGATGCCACGATCACGGCACGGTCGAGCATGGACATGCCAGAGGCAGACGCTGGCGCGGACCGCGAGGCATTTGAGGGAACCGAGGTCATACTTGACGCATCCCGCTCAAGCGGGGAGAACCTGACCTACCAGTGGATTTTAAACGGCACCACCATCTCAGAGGAGCGGATGTTCTATCATCTCTTCGATCCTGGCGCATACGCAGTCACGCTTGTGGTGACCGATGAGTATGAATGCACCGATACCGATGAGGTCAGTGTCGTAATCACCACACCCGCGGTGGGAAGGGGGACAAGTCACATACCTGCGATGCCAGAGGTGTCCCAGACCCGCGGATTATGGTTCTATCTTCTGGCGGCGCTTGTTCTGATTCTGGTGCTTGCAGGCATCATCTTCATGCGCCGGAGATCCGCCACCACCGGATCCACCGGAACCGCTTACGGATATAACTACAAGGAGTACACACCCCCGCCTGATAAGACCGGGAGCAAAACCGGCAAACATGTCGTCAAACCCGACCCCAAACCTGCTACCAAAACCGCTACCAAACCCAATACCGGGATCGCGCCGCCAGAACCGAAACCCGTGCCAGTGCAGCCGAAGGTTATGCTGAAGGTGAAGGTACTCGATTCCGCGTCGAGAACGCCGGTACCGGGCGCGGCGGTACAGACCGGATCAGCCACCCAGAAGACCGATGCTTCCGGAGAAGCGATATTCACACTGGATCATGGCGGGCAGCGCACAGTCAGTGTAAGCGGCATCCCGAACCTGTACGAGGGTAGAACGGTCTCTGTGGACGGGGATGCCGCAACGATCCTGTTGTCATCGACGGTCCGCCCTGATCAGGAGCAGGATGCAGGATTGCGCTCTGTCAGGGAGGCGTTTGAGAACCGGTATCGCGAGGTATCAGGTTATGACCGGTGCATCCCTAACTTTTACCGGAGTGTGGCACAGCGTTTGATCGAATATCTACGCGGAATGGCGGCAGTCCATTTTATACGCGGGAAGGTGGGACCGAAAGAGGTGACTGATCAGATGATATCGGTCATCGAGTCGGTCTGCACGGAACTATCCGAGATCATGGTCTCCAAACGAAATATCGACCTGTACGCGCGAAGCACAGCGGGCAACGAGAACTCATCCGGATGCAACGCAAGCCAGATCAGATACGATCTACTCTCCGATCTGATAGCGAGTCCGTCCGGATTTGTATCGGCAACCAGTCCGAAGGTGGAGCAGGCGCTCCTCGAGATCGACAGGGGGATCACGTCGAGGACGCGGGATATGAGCGTACTCCCGATAACCGGGGTCTGGTCGATTGCAAAAAGTTTGCTTGCGGATCAGTCAGGAGACGATCTCGAACACGCGATACGGATATTGGTCGCAGACACTCTACTTATGTATGCAAAGGAGATGTATGAAAATCCTGAAATTGTGAAACGCATGAAACAGGGGATACTATGAAGCTTATAACAATACTTGTCATCGCACTGATTGCCGCGCTCTGCATCGTAGATATGAACACGGGTGCTGCTGCTCCTGATGATCCTGATGCGCCAGATGCACCGGGTGCACCTAACAACCCACCTACCGCCGCACCTACCACTTCACCGGCTGCTGCACCGGTTGTCACGCCGGATAGAGGGAGACCCGATGCAGGCGGGACCGGGAGTATCGATGATGATACGGTCGTAGATGCAGCGAATGCAAACCGGGTACTGCTCGATTACTCGATCGATACCATCGCTGTGGTCTCGATGGGTGCGGAGAACTACTATGTCGTCAGTTACAAAAACGTCGTCTGTGGGAGAGGGATCGAGATCTTCACAGACGAGGGTACGGTTGTGACCGATGCATCGATTGTCGATGGTGTTCTTGAGGCGGCTGCATGGAGAAAGGCAGCAATAAAGCTCGATCCTGATGAGATCAGTGCCATCAAAGCCCTTGTGGGGTCGCCGCAGATGGTAGAGACGACCCGCATCAGCCTGATCACATCATGCGACTCGCTCGATGTGCTGAGCAATGATATCGCAAGTTCGGATGTTGCGGATTATGGGGTGCTTTCCACTTTTGGTGAGCGATTTTTAGAGGTGGACGGGAAGATGGTGGAGGTGGTAAATGGAACTAATTTTTTCTTAGACGATCTGACAGAGCATCAGAGAACGATCTCATCTATCGTAAACGAGGCGAACAGCACCAAGAAATCGCTGCATGCGGACTGGAAGGGGAGAGACAACACTAAAAATCGTGTTTTCGGGACGCTTGTGCTGATTGTCATTATATTAATGGCTGCAACCGCGCTGATACTTATGAAATCGAAGGATAAGGAACTATCTATTAAAAAACGTGCACACAAACTCTTGGAAAGGAAAAAAGAGAATATCATCGATCAATTGCACAGCCGCGATGCTGACGAGCGTGCCAGATCCGCCCTGATGGCTGGCGCGTCCGCAGAGGTCGATGAAACCGTTATTCCGCATCTGATCGTGCTCCTCGACGACGCCGATGATCGCGTTCGCGCCAATGCCGCGCAGTCGATCAGGCGCATCGGACAGAAGAACAGGAACCTTGTGCAGTTCGCAAAAGAGCCGCTCAAACGCCATCTCGACGATCCGAGTGGCAAGGTGCGAGATGCCATGACGCAGGCGTATCAGGTGGTCTGGGGCGAGACTGTGGATGCGGTGGAAATGGCAGGGACTGTGAGCGCAGTAGATGCGACAGAAGCGGCAGGAAAGGCAGAAGAGACCGGGGATGTCGAATCTGCTGTTACGACGGCAGAGGCGCCAGAAGAAGAGATTGTGAAAGCCACACTGACCGATGCACAGCAACGGCACCTCCATGAACTGAAACATCTGGTAAACCAATCGATAAGCAACCTCCCGGCAGGATGCGATCTCTGCATCCCGCACTACCTCCTGAGCATCTGCACCACGGTTGCCGATATGGTCGGGCACGCAAAGGGTGCGGACAGCGAGATGATCGATGAGATGATCGATGCCGGTGAGATGACCTGTAAATATATTGCGGATTTGATAGAGAACAGTAGGTTTATTGACATCTGTATCTCAAAGAACATGGGCGCGTTCGACGATACCGGGTTTGTAGCAGGAGTCCGGGAATATTCGGGCCAATTGGATGTCCTGATCAGCGATCCGACCGGGTTTGCAGATTCACTGAACCTGGAAGAGGAACTGTGGGCTGTGGATAGCGCAATCACAGGAAAGATGGGCGAACTGATGATCATACCGATATCCGGGCTGTGGAAAGTGTCAAAAAGTGTTTTCGATGACGCATCCGATGAATCAGGGATCAAACGCGCATTCATGGTCTTGATATCACTGGTCATCCTTGGAAGAATACGCGAGATGATGGAGAATCCCGAGATCGTCAGAAGGTTGCGGTTGTAAACCGGGATAAAAATAGGTGCTAGCATGTCACAGGAAAAGAACACGATCGAGGAATATGATGCGATCCTAAAGGAGGTCAGGGGACTGATGGTCGCAAAGAATACGGATTATGGGGATTCGTGGAGAGAGATGCGACTCCCGTCAATAACAGACCAGATACTCGTTAAAGCATATAGAATACGCAGCATGGAGGAGTCGGGAGGACCTCCAAAGGTTTCCGAAGGCATTGCGTCTGAATACCGGGATATCCTGAATTACTGCGTATTCGCGCTGATAAAATTACACGACGAAAAAATGGCATGAGCGAAGCGGAGCAGGGACGCTTACATCATCATGGGCAGCATCGACGGCATTCTCGCGGTACTTGGGGGTGGGTATTGATCGGGACCTTGATAATATGCAACATCATAAGCTGAGGATCATGAACGTTATATGCTTTGATCTGGAAGGTCCGCTGTCGCCGCAGGACAATGCCTATGAGGTAACTTCCTTAATCGAGAACGGAGATGCAATATTCGAGACGCTGAGCCGATACGACGACGTACTGGCGCTTGCGGGTCGCGAGAATTACGAGCCAGGTGATACGCTTGCGCTCATCGTCCCGTTCCTGCTTGTGCACGGGATCAGGGAAGAGGATATCTCAGAGATCTCATCGCGTGCACGCATCGTATCTGGCGCAAAGGACCTGATTACGAGATTGAAAGGAGCTGGCTGGGATGTGCATATCATCTCGACGAGTTATGAGCAGCACGCCTACCAGATCGGTGCGGCGCTTGGCATTTCGAGGGATCATATCGCATGCACGCGGCTCGATCTGGAGGATTTGCGCGGTAGCCTCACAGATGACGGTATCGCTTGCATACGCGGTATCGAGGATGAGATTCTCAGCACCGATGACGAAGAGGCGGTGTTTCGGAGATTGGATGATTTCTACTTCGGAGAATTGAAAGAGACTGCACTTGGCGATATCTTTTCAATGGTGCGGGTGGTCGGGGGCGCACGCAAGGTCCGGGCGATGGAGGAGATCGCTCTCGGTCACGGCATGACGCCCGGGGACGTGGTCGTTGTCGGGGATTCGATCACCGACTTTGCGATGCTCGGGCGTGTGCGGGATGCAGGCGGGATTGCGATCGTTTTTAATGGCAACGAGTATGCAGTCCCGTATGCGAACATCGCGCTCTCTGGAACCGATATCGGACTTTTGTGGGAGTTTGCGCTGGCGTGTGCACGCGGCGATGATGCGATCGAACTGGCACGCACGCTCGAGCAGGAATACAGGGATGATCCGCGGGTCGATTGCCTCGTTGGAGCGGATGCGGATAAGATCGCAACCGTCGTGGAGGCGCACAAGCGGTTTCGGAAACTGGTTCGCGGCGAGGCTGCGAAACTGGGATGAAGGAGACTGTGCGTTTTGGGATGGGGTCAATATGTGGGGTTTGGCAATACTCGTTGTTCTGTTCGAAATGGCTCTTGCCTGCGCGCTTATGCCAGATACGCCTGCAATGCACCCACACAACAACGTTAATATGCCGTACCATAGAACGGTATGTAGAGGATCAGGAAAATGGCACGATTTGAAGAAGCAGAGAACAGGCTGCTGCGTAAGAAGATATGTATGAAATGCAACGCACGCAATCCGACCAGGGCGACCAGATGCAGGAAATGCGGTTACAAACATCTGCGCATGAAGTCGAAGGAAAGTAGAGGATGAGCACAGAGCAGTATCTTGATGACGTCATAAAACGGGATGGCGCGGCGCACCTCACCCTGATCGATCCGGATGCAGGATCCCCTTCCGCGGCATCCGGGATTGCAGAGGCGGCGGCAAAAGCCGGCAGCAGCGCGATCATGGTCGGCGGATCGGTCGGCGCATCCGGTGACGTCCTCGATGAGACACTGCGTGCGATCAAGGAGGTGACCGATCTCCCGACCATCCTGTTTCCGGCAAGTGCATCCGGAATCAGCAGATACGCAGACTCCATATTCTTTATGAGTCTATTAAATTCAAGGGATGTCGGGTATCTGATCACCAACCAGATGATTGGCGCAAAAGCCGTTTTAGATTACGGCATCGAGCCGATCCCGATGGCATACATCATCGTAGAGCCGGGCGGCACAGCCGGATGGGTCGGGGATGCGAAACTGATCCCGAGAGAGAAGCCGGAACTTGCAATAGCGTACTCGCTTGCAGGGAGGTTTCTTGGCATGAGATACACCTACCTGGAGGCGGGATCCGGTGCGTCCGACCCTGTGCCGCCAGAGATGATCCGTGCTGTTAAGAGGGCGGGCTGCGAGACGCTCGTGGTCGGAGGCGGGATCCGGAGCGCGCAGTCCGCAAGAGCCGCAGCGGAAGCTGGCGCTGACATCATCGTGACCGGCACCGCGGTCGAAGAGACGTCAGAGATACAGAGAACGATTACCGAATTTGTTAATGCGATAAAAAAGTGATAATATGACTACTGAGATACCACCACAGGTACAGCATCAACTTGCGCAACTTCAGCAGGTTCAGCAGCAGGCACAGGCGCTTGCAGCACAGAAGGCGCAGGTGACATCAGCGCTCAACGAGACCGAGATGGCTCTCGAAGAACTTTCGAAACTCGGGGATGACGCTGTGATCTACAAGAATATCGGGCAACTCCTGATCAAGGGCGAGCGCGATTCTGTTGCGACGGAACTTACCGAAAAGAAAGAAACAATGGAACTTCGGGCACGCACGCTCGAACGGCAGGAGGAACGCATCCAGAAACGGTTCCAGCAGTTGCAGGAGCAGCTGCGCAGTGCGATCGGCGGCGGCGCTGGCGGCGGAATGGCTTGAATCGTGAGGATTTTAGAAGGGGCGGTTGCAAAATAACTTGACCTGTTAAAGTTAGGGAATTTATACTACTCCGCAAGTGTAATTTGGAACTCTATAGGACCAACAGAGAGCACAGAGTTTTTAAATCGATCCTCCGTGTCCTCTGTTGTTGATATCCTTTTTTGAGATGTTCGCGCAACCGACATCTTTACATACAGAGGGCGCAAACTATACTATAAGTGGGACGTATATCCCAAAACAATGTCCATTATGCAGGAATTCCGAACGGTGTAGTCATGTCTCAGACAACGATCGATCAATTAAACGTGCTCCTCGCGGATATGGCCGCTCGCGTCGATTGCATACGCGGGATTGTCATATCATCCGCAGACGGTCTTAAGATAGCGGATCGATTTCGTGATCACTCTTACGACACACCGATTGCCCATGCGATCAGCGCATCGATAGTCGGTCTGGCAAACAAATCTGTCCACAATCTCGACCTGCCCCCATCCGATCGTATCGTGATTTATACCGGTGAAGGGATCGTCGCGGTCTTCAATCTGGGCAATGCTTCGCTGTTAGCGCTGCTCGACCCTGACGCCAATGTCGGGCTGGTGATGATTGAACTGCAACATGCCACTGAAAAGGTCAAAAAGGTTATGAGGTTATAGGGTGAAAACAGAAGGTATGGAACTGGACGAGGATATGAACATCCCGATATACCCGAGGGCTGGTGATCTGGTGTTGCTGATGAACTCGCTTGTCGATGTGATCGGCAAAGGGAGCGCAGGTATTTTATACAATTTCGGTAAGCAGCTCGCAGAGAGGTACCATGTGCGTATGAGTATACCAAAAGACCTTGATCCTGATACAATCTTTAAGAATATCTTAAGCAGCATGATGTTTTCCGACTGGTTCACAAAGATGGAGATCGACAGAAGCAACGGATTTGTTGTTACGCTGCACAATGTCTTCGAACTGGGTGCGGACGAGGACAACTGTAATTTTATCCGTGGTTTTCTTGCCGGGCTCTCATCGAGCATCTACCACACACCGTACACCTGTAAGGAGAGCCGCAATCCGGAGAAGGTCAGCGTCTTCACGCTCACCGCGCGGAGTTCTTCTATGAAATATTAATCCTTGCCGCCCATGCCGGTAGCCATCATGGATAAAAGGCTTGCTTAAATTTGGAGACTTTTTATTATTTTCTGG
>DASC01000068.1 GCA_002503595.1 Candidatus Methanogaster sp. UBA203
TATTAAATATTTCGGAGGAAGTTTTGGGTGTTGACGTTCCGGAGTTTTGACCTAACACCCAACAAATTGACAGTTTCAATTAGATAGGCGCTTCTACCTCCATCTTCTCATTGTAGCTATCGAAATAAACACTGCTGCCCAATTGCATCGGTGTTACCATCCCCCCAATGTTCATCTCAAGCTCTACCCGGTTTTCCACCCTCATAATATGATAGCTATCTTTCTCAATCCAATATCTAATACTAAAATCCTTCAACTCTTCTTCCCTGATCGTTTCAAGACCTGTCCCGGTTTTTCTCATCTGCTCGAGGACTTCCTCATTATCCGGGATGATATCCAGTACCCAGCTATCATCCTCTTTATACATCGTTGCATTCGTGGCGTTGAGCAAAATTGAGCGTTGTTGTGCCAATACATCATAATCACGTTCCCACATAGAGCCATAATAACCGCCCAACTCCTGCATCTGCCACAAGCCGTTTGATTCTCGTGTGTATGCCGTATCACCGATAACGACCACTTCCACCGAACGATCCATCGTTGTTATCGTCGACCGCATCTTCTTATTTCTGTAATCCACGCATCCTTCTCCGCTTAACATATCGATAACCTCTCCTTGTGCTGGCATCGAGAGATTGGTGGAGATGGTGAACCGATACGATTTAGTATCTTTTGAAGCATCAATCGCTCTAAGGCTCAATGCGTTGGCATCAGTGATTTCACGGTGTGAGGTGTAGTAAAATACGGAGGAGATCGTCAACGCTATGACGGTAATAGCTACCAACAATTTAATATCAATAGACATGGACACTCGCCTCGGCAGATTCTTGTATTCTCTTCAGTCCGTCTTTGCTGATCTTTAAACTTCCTGTCCAATCTCATAACGCTTTGATATAGGACCTCAGGATTGGTACAGAAAGCAATCTTGCAACGATCTTAAATCCCATGATTACTGTGGAAGAGTAACCACAACTTAATTGAGCAAGTACAACAGAACAGACCCAACAGATGACTGCAATGCAGATAGATATCAAGCATGAGTACAAGAGACAGACGATCCATGTCCTGATCGGGATGATCGTCCTCGCGTTTCCGTTCCTGCCTCTGCAGTATCTCGTACTGCTATCGCTTCTCTTATTCCTCTTTGTCCTGTTAATGCCGCAGTCAGGCAGACTCTTTGGAATCCTGACGTATCACGGGTCGGGTGTAGCCATCAGAAGACCCCTGGGCGCGATCTGTCTCAGCGGGAGTATGTTGCTCCTGCTTCTGATCGCATGGATGCTCACATTCACCGGGTACGAGTTTCCGGTCTTCATCATCGGAGGCGCGATAGCGATCACCACCTTCGGCGACGGCATCGCGACGATCCTGCGCGTTGCCAATCAGGCAAGATACGAGGTACTCGGCAACATCAAGTACCCTGAACGCGGGTATTCCGAGAGAAGGACAAAACCTGAGTCTATCAAGGTCAGTTTGACGCTTCTCTTCACCGGAACCGTTTTTTCATTCCTGATCGGATGCTGGATCCTGCACTGGACAGAGCCCACATCGTTTCCGGTGTCGCTCCAGCTGGTCTTCTTCATCTCGGTCATAGGAGCCATAACAGGCGCGCTTCTCGAATGCATCTCGACAAGGGTTCATGACAACATCACGGTTCCAATCGGCTCTGCGATGGCGATGTGGCTCTTCCTCAGTTTCGGGTATTCGGTCTCATACCTATCAATGATGCTTGCGCTCGCTTTTGCACTGATACTCGGGTATCTGGCATACAGGGCAGGGATTGCTGACATCTCGGGACTGCTCAGCGCAACCCTTGTCGGAGTTCTGATCATCGCATTCACGGATGTCTGGTGGTTTCTGCTTCTCCTGGCATTTTATTTGCTCGGAGGCGGATTTACAAAGTATAAATACAAGTATAAACAGTCGCTCGGGATTGCGCAGGGAAAAGGCGGAGCAAGGGGTTATAAGAATGTCTTCAGCAACAGCATCGTTGCGATCGCTGCAAGCGTCTGCTATCCGATATTTCCGGAGGCGGCAACCATGATCCTTTATGTATACCTTGGCTCGGTTGCGACCGCGACTGGTGACACGCTTGCAAGCGAGATCGGGACGACGTACGAAGGAAGCCCCCGTATGATCACCACCTTAAAGAAAGTTGACCCCGGCGTCGATGGGGGCGTATCTTCACTCGGCGAGGCTGCTGCGATATCCGGATCTATTGCAATCGCGCTCCTCGCGCTCCTCTTTGGGGTGATCGAGGTAGACGCTGCCTGCATCCTCGGGATATCGATCGTTACTATAAGCGGATTTCTCGGCACGAACATCGACAGTCTTCTCGGCGCAACCATGCAGCAGCGGGGCATCCTCTCGAATAACGGCGTGAACGTCGTCTCAACCGCTATCGGTGGCATCGTGGCTGGTGCGATCTGGATGGCTCTGGCGTGACGATGGTGTCGGTGTTCCTGTGAAGACGCTGCATCCGATCTTGAGAATGATCCATAGCGTGGGTGGGGTTTTTCGAGTTGGTGAGAAGTGTTTCGTCATATCAGCTCAACGCCACCAAGTTAACAGCTCCATTTGATGCGGAAGTTGATTGATCTCCGAAACATGTGTAGCTACAAAGTATGTTATTAGTCTTGTATGCACGTCACGAACAGCGCACACACATCCGATTACTTCGTTCATCTCTTCCATTTTGCACGAAAACCAAGATACAGAAGCAGCCCACCAACAAAAACCAGCACAACACCAATCACAAGATGCATTTCTGCCGGAATACTGACCTCCTTCATTGCCGGTGCTGCCGGCGCAAGTAGATCCTTGGCAGCACGATACATCTCCGTGATTCCACCGATCAGGGTCAACGCCCCGGATACCAGCAAAAAGAGAATTCGGGTCTGCTTGTGTGGATACAAAACACCTCTGCCTTTGTTGGTAAGTTCCCAATAAACCCATTTGCGGCTGTCATCTTTTTTACAAAACCTGCCTCGACCAATCTTGTTAAATGCTCATGTACAGTGGATTTAGAAAGATTTAACGCATCTGTTAATCCTGTTATGGTCATACGTCTTGAAGAATCGAGTGATTTGAGAATGGCGACTCTCGTATCAGATGATAAAACATCAATAGAATCTTTGTCTATGATAATCTCTTCTAGTGGCATAAAATCACAAGAGTTCCGCATCGGTTATATCTCTTTCCGATTATTCATTCAGGCTACTGCCATTCCAATTCACTCCCATACATGTTCCATGCCCATGCCCATGTATAATCCACAAATACAACAGAACTCTCCCGCTCTATATACACGGCACGCACATCCTTCAATGTACCGATCTCTGTAGTTATATCAGTGGGTCTCGAGAATTCCAGTTCGATATAATCAGCATGTTTCTTTCGCTCTGGCATATTCCAATCTTCTTCGACACCTTTAACCCTACAATTTATACTTTTTGTGATATTTAATATCTCACCTCTTGCTTCACGATGTCCTTCTGATCCGGGCGTTAACACAATGCTTTCACCACTCTCATACCCGATGGTGATTTTGTCAGTGTGCGGGTATTCAAAATACCAGTATCCTGCAAGGATGGTGAGCAGAATTATCACTATTACTTTTAATATTTTCATATCTTCTAACTCCATTTTAAATTATAAAAATAAAGAGGGGGAGAGTGCCCCCTGATTCGTTTTCAGGTCGTTGTGATATTCGTATGTACATTCACCCGGTTTCGCTATTTCGTGTAGTCCATGCCCACAACCTCACCCGAATGAGCATCCACCTGGATTACAACCATTGAGATTATTGGTCCTTTTAGGGTCATCTGCACATCCTCGAACGTCACCGACCAGAAGAGGGTATAATCTCCATATATCGGCTTGTCCCGATCTAGCAGGTTGAAGGGGCGACCGATGACAAGTTCTGTGTAGACATTGTCAGCATTCTCGACTCTCTTCTTCAGAACATCTGAAAGATTAAGCCCCTCCGCCTTTGCTGTATCCATCGCCTCTTTGTCCATTATCTTTGGGTTAACGTCCACGCTTATGTCATGCCAGACCTTTCTGAACGATACCAGATTTCCGCATTTGTCAAGTCTGGCATTGATAAATCCACCTCTGACTGGGATGCTATCGACATACTGCTCCCATAGCAAGACGAAATTCCCATCATCATCGGTTCTCACGGCGGGTTCACCCAAACCGTCCGGAATATCAGTGATACGCCTCACATTCTCAAGAGCGATCGTGGCGACGTTCTCTGCACTCACTGTCTCGCATGAAACTTCATCGCCCACCTCTCTGTGGTCGCCCATTCCTATTATCTCGCCGTTGGATGCGTCTACCTTCACACGCACAAGTCCTCCTTCCCACGAAATCTCCCAGTACGTCTTGTTCCATCCATGGTCGTTTATCAGGTTGGCATTGCAATCCCCCGGCGGTGAATAACCCACATTCCGCAGTATATCCCGGGTGACATCATACGAGATCGATGGTTTTGCAATGTCCGGATCCAGTTTCGATATTACGTGCCTTGGACTGAAACTTTCAGCATGTTCATCTCTATCGAAGAACGTGTGTGCCGATATACTACCAAAAATCACTGCAACCAGTATTATCGCACCTATCCATATTCTTGTCTTCATTTACATACACCGCCTATGGGATAAGGCTGACATCGGAACCAAACATTCTGATATTCCCATCAGCTGCTGGAACATCTCCTTCTGCATTATCCTTTGCCGTTTCAACACTGTCACAGTCCTCAATGGCATAATGGTAAAACCGGTCCGTGAAGTCATACGCAGTATCGCTACTAACCGCATACCTCCAGCCCATGTATGCCTCAGCTCCGTTCTCCTGGAAACTTTCAGGCAGATCGTTCTGCCACCAATCCGAATCCCCTGAGTAGCAGGCGCTTGCATATGCAAACCGCATCGTGTCAAACTCATGTGGGTCACTCAAGTCTGGTATATCCGCAGGATATATCTTCTCGTCATCTCCTGCGATCAGGTAGTTCTTACCTGATAATGTTTGACTTCCATGTCCGGAGAAGTACCAGATATCTGCGTGGGGCAGGCTATCATCCAGAATATCGTCTTTATCCCAGTTGGGATAATAGGATTCTGCATAATCGGCATCGGTGTAATCCGCCACCAACTCTGCCTCTTCTTCGAATGGGTCTATTCCATGGCAATCCGACCACGGTATCGCCTGGACTGTGGATGCTGCCATAGCTAACGTTACAAGCAGTGCTGTTGCCACTGCTCTGATTGTTGTTCCTGTTCTCATATTGTATTTTACCTCTTTTGGTTTGCGTTCTATCTTTTCCCGGAGGCACGACCAAAACCTTAAGTAACCATGAGGTGTTAACTTGATCCTGCCTTCGGGCGGTTCTCGGGGTTCGGCTTGCTCTTGCGAAAACATCCCGAACCTCCGCGTTTCTCTGACACATGCTGTGTCATAATATAATACGTTTTAAACATCATTTATAAACTCATCGAAATCGTTCGGTCAAAACCGAACAACCTTGATTTCAGGTGGAAGTGAAAACGCCTCGAGACGGACCCTCTTCGAATCACGACGTTAAATCTCCAACAATCCCGGATCCAGTGGGATAACGGTCTGCTATCAGAACTTTCAGGAACGGTGTTTGATTCAAAAGGTCAACCGGTCCCACTACTCCGTAGTAAACGATGAAATAATCACCTTCGTGTCCGAATGTATTTTTATAGACCAGAAAATACCCGGACGTTGTTTCACATTCGTATTTGGTGGCATCGAAATTTTTTGGGGTATATCTCGATCCTTTGCTTATATTCAACTCCACAGTTGAAACTCGTCCGTGCTCTTCTATGTACCGGTACAACTTCTTCTCTGCCCGTGAGAACTCTTCGCTATCATCAAAGTACCATTCACCTGCCAGATATCGGTCATCCGATCCCGTTCGTGAGTAGTTTGCATACCCGCAGTACTGCGAAAGCGCTGGAAAGAAGGGGGGTGATGCACCTTTCTTTCTATCGCCGATCAATGAGAAATATTCTGCGAAAGTCTCATTTACGACCACTCCCCCCAATGGTATATATTCTGCGAGAACCGTCTCATTTATGCAAGTCCCATTTGCAGCCATATCATCTAATATCGCTTCCACAGCACTCACATTAAATTCTTCATCGACATAATCCGGAGAGGGAAGATACCATACCTGCATGCAATCGGAAGGAGGGTATCCGGCGAGTGAAACAAAAGGAAGAACGATAAACCACACAAACAACCCCGCAACCATAAACAATGCCGCTATCGCAGCTATTTTACTCATTTTGCTTTTAAACATTTATTATCCCCGAATTTGTAAAAAAATAAAAAAATGGGTGGTTAAGGTCTCACCCATGTGGCCATTGCTGCCCACCAGTTACCAAACGCTATCATGTGGGTATGTTCGTCCCATGTGTCGTGTATGAATACATAGTCTTCGTCATAATCACTGTACCCAAGAGCAGTAACACTGTGCTCTCCGTACGGTTGGGACTGCCCGCTGCCTGTGCCACCCTGTAGCATGCTGATTACAAACGGTTTGCTTGCATCAACCTCGGCTTTTACTTCACTCCATGTCATCCAGCAGTCATTGCTTGCGTCGAAGTTGCTGTATCCGTGGTTTTCACAGACTTCTTCTATGCCACCAGAAATTTCCCATGGCCAAGTTGCTTCATTCCCTGGCCACTCAGTTCCCATCGCAACCGCCAACTCCTCTATCAACGTCGTCTCACTTGGAAAATTCGGATAACCATGACTATCCCAATACCCGAGAACCATCCCAGACGCGGTTGGAGAGCATCCACAATGCCATTCATATGCAGGCACGCCGCTGATCCACCCCAATCCGCGTGACGACGCTGGACCTTCCGGAGAAGTTGTTTTCATCTTCTCTTCGAGAGCGTCCCAGAGTGCGTTTGCTTCCTGCCTTTTCATCTGCTGTTGTTCAAGCAAGTCCTTCTCATCTATCGGTATCTCCACTCGAGATTCACCGAGATCGACGATTACTGGCACTGTCAGATCCACCACTACACAGTCTACGACCTCTCCCCTATCATCGATCAGAGGATACTCCGCATAGTAGAACGTTGCGCCAAGATAGAGCGGTTTCGCTTCTCCGGCGGTCAACCCGTTCTCATCGGCACGTTCCTGTGCCAGCGTCTCAGAACGTGTTGTGAGTTCTGT
>DASC01000167.1 GCA_002503595.1 Candidatus Methanogaster sp. UBA203
CCGCGTTCGGCCTTCGGCGCTGCTTCGCAGACCGCGGCGATAAATCACTTGATTTTCAGATAGTGTCCCCAGATGTAATCCGACACCTTGATCACAGCCCCATCGTTTCGATATATTTATCTGGTTTGTGCCATATACTATTTTCTGATGCCGAAGAGAGTCATGATCGTAGATGACGCGGAATATATGCGGGAGATGCTCGGAGACATTATAGGGACTTATGATGCACTTTCCAGGTATGAACTGGTGGGAGTTGCCGCCGATGGCGAGGAAGCGATCACAAAGTATCGCGAACTGGTGGATACTGGGCTGCGACCCGATGTCGTGACCATGGATATCGTGATGTCGAAGATGGACGGGATCACTGTGATCAAGGAAATTAAAAAGCAGGATCCGGATGCACGAATCCTCGCGATCTCTGCGCTCGATTCGCCGGATACCATCGACCGGGCGATGAAAGCCGGAGCAACCGATTATATCACCAAGCCGTTCACTGTACCCGATCTGGTTGGCAAGATCCAGCATGTCACAACGACTGCGGCTGAGGCAGAGGGGACGGAAGAGGAACATTTGCCTGCCCGCGAGAATGTGATCTCCGGGACAGTCGTCTCCAGCGATGATGGCTATACGGTTATAACGGTGCAGAATGCCGCAATCGAGGCGATGTCGGATTATGCGGTCGATGATCGGGTAAAAGTCCACATAGATCCTGAGAACATCGAGTTGCGTACCAAACCGGATACAATGAGAAATCAACTGGAAGGGACGGTTCTGGAGATTATCCCGTCGACTCCGGTTTCGCAGGTAAAACTGGACTGTGGATTTGACCTCTCTGTGGACGTACCGTCAAAGACGCTTGCAGAGATGCATCTCGCGGTCGGTGACCGGGTTTACGCCACCTTCGGCGTGCTCTCCGCCCAGGTCACGCGATGACCTCCCTGATCAGCGCAAGCTCCGCCTCAACCGCCTTCTTGTGAATCTCTGCTGACCTATGAATCCCGCCACGAGTGCCGCGCACGGCACGGCACGGATACTGCTGCACAAGAAGCCCTGCCTTCGAAGGCGCATCCGCAACCAGAGTGCCCACAAGCTGCGATGCCACCCACCAGCTTGCACCGCAGGGCGAACCCCTGATGACCCGGACGTCTGATACGACCCCATCAGCAACGGATATCCCGAACCTGGGCTTTCCGAGAACCCTTGCGAATTCATCGATGACCCGATCTCCGCATGGGACGAGCGCGCAGCAGATCTCGTCTGCATGGATATGTATCCGGTATCGGTCCCTGATCTTTTCAAGTTCGGATGTATCGCTTCCTGAGACGATGATCGCGCCAGCACCGGATTCTGCTGCGCACGCTGCGAATGCTGGTGTGAGATCAGGATGAAGCGCAAAGATGATCACCAGATCAGACGTCAAATCGGCATCTTTTGTATACGGTTCGGTATCCTCGATGAAACCGGGCAGATCCTCAGGGATTGGAACTTCTATCACCTCAAAGTCGGTCTTCTCCCCAATCGTCCGGATTGCACGCTCTCCGTATTTACCTCGCGAGACCACTGTGACCGAGATCATCGTTTTGTGATTGATCCGGGTGGTATTAACTTGACCTCGCCACCCGGTTCGGGTAGTGGCGTTATCACGTAAGACCGACGATCCCCCGATACGTTTACATCAGCAAAGACGCTTACTTTACAACATGGAGATCATATTCGATGACATCGGGAGTTATCCACTCCCACGAGGGCAGCGGGAACGTGTGCATCAAGCATTCGCTGACGGGCGGTATGGCGACCCCGGGGTGACCGAAGCCATTCGCGACTGCATGCGCCAGAAGATCGCAGCAGGACTTGATGTCCCGACATACCCGCAGTTTCAGGATATGAACCAGCAGTTCACAAGGATCATTAACGATCCTGCGTGTGCCGAAGCGCCTTTTCTCGTGAAGGAGGAGTCGGCAGAGATAATCGAACTCTCTGCCATCGAACCAGTTGCAAAGGAGTATCTCGAGAAGACGGGAGAGCGGTTGAGGATCAGGGTCTGTGTCACAGGCGCAGTCGAGCTATACCTGAAACAGTTTGGCAGCGCGGCATATCCTGACATACTGGAACTCTATGCAAGGAGCGTCGATCGGTTCGTTGTGAATGCGCTTCATACAAAGTCGTCGTTTGATGTGGCTGTCATCAGCATCGATGAGCCGAGCATCGGGATCAATCCCGAGATCATGTTCAGCGACGATGAGATCATCCATGCGCTTAACCTCTCAGCGAAATCCTCAGATGTCGATACCCAGATACACCTGCACTCGCCGATCCACTATACGCTTGCGTGCGAGTCCGACTCGATCAATGTGGTCGGTGTGGAATCCGCTGCAAACCCTGATTACCTTGAACTGATCGATAAAGATGATCTGGGGAGATACGACACGTTTTTGCGTGTCGGTGTTGCAAGAACCGATATCTTTGGCATGACTGCTCTGTTAAACGAGAAGTACCAGACCAATGTCTGGAAGGAGACGTTCCGGCTCGGCGAGATCGTGACCGCGATGGAGACGCCGGAAGTGATCGCAAAGCGGCTCAGGCACGCTTATGACCGGTTCGGGGAGCTGATACGGTATGCAGGACCTGACTGTGGGCTTGGCGCATGGGAGTATCCGGACCTTGCACAGGGACTCCTCAAAAACGCTGGGGACGGCATCGCAAGCTTCAAGAAGAGTTTGGGACCGTAATTCAAATAATTGGGAGGAAAGTTACCCCCAACAGAATGATCAGAATTATTATCCCGGCAAATGCGCCTTTGCTCCATACGAGCACCTTTTTGCCGTCAAGGACGCTAAATGGCAACATGTTGAAGAATGCAAGCCATAGATTGATCAACACACCAAAACTCCCGATATCTCTGATCCCGACCCCCCCGAAAGAGCCAGTCATGCCGACAAGCGGTATAAAAGCCAGCGCCAGCAGGATATTCATGAGCGGACCTGCAGCACCGATGCGCCCGATCTGTTCTCTTGTGGCATAGTTACCATATATCTGCACCGCACCCGGCGCTGCAAACAACATGCCCGCCAGATACGCCAGCCCGACAGCGAACATCAGCATGGAAGGGCTCATCCGGAACTCTGCCCACATGTTGTACCGCTGTGCAACGACCTTGTGTGCGAGTTCGTGTAACAGGAACGATACCCCGACTGTAAGGAGCGATAAAATGAAATTATGGATCACGCGTTCCCCGAAAGGGTTGAATCGGGCTGTATCCGATAACACAAGCGCGAACGCATACGATATCGCGATCCACGCGATCGCGAGGTGCTGCATCTCGGTACTGCTGGTTCGGATGTGAGCTCTCCGTCTCGGCATCGGGGTCCCGATGGTGTAGATTCGCGAGTCCATTTCTGGCATAATATCTTCTGGTCAGGTCTGATACTTTAATGGTTTCTTTTTCCGTATGTGTCCCTGAGTTACGCTGGTGCGTATACCAGATCCAAACACCGCGCAGGGCGATGTCCCGCGCGACCGGAATGTTTAAGTGAGCCTGCTTCAATTGGTATGTTAAACCGCTGACATGCTTCGGTATGGTGATGAACCATGAACAGAATAAAACTAATTTTAATAGTATTCGTGCTTATCACAAGCACATCCATCGCAAGCGCTGGCACTAATAATGTGGGCGGCGACATAACGACAGACGAAACATGGACTCTGGCAGGCAGCCCATACAACGTAACAAGAAGCGTAACCGTCCTAAATGACGCGACACTCACCATCGATCCGGGTGTGACCGTGAACTTCAAAAAGGGAAGATACCTCTGGATTGGCGGTGTTATCAAAAGTGGAAAACTCGTTGCAGACGGAACATCCGAGAAGAAGATCATATTCACAGGAACAGATAAAACTGCAGGGCACTGGAGAGGAATCGTATTCAGTCCCACGAGTGATGATACAAGCGTGATCAACAACGCGATCATCGAGTATGGTGGGCGCAAGTGTTGGTGTAACGACAGCCACAGATTCGCCAACCTCATACTGTGCTTCGCTGCCCCGACCATCAACGGCAGCACGATACAAAACAGTGACGGCGATGGAATCTTATGCATAGGCCGTTCGTGGAATGTGACAACCACCGGTTGGCAGGACCCGACTATAACATGCAACCTGATAACCAATAATATCAACGGGGTTCACACGCTATTATCGGCAAACCCAACGATTGAGAATAACAATATATGCGGCAACTCCATGTATGGTGTTTGCAATGACGCCCTCAGTGTCTGGGCCAATGCCACAAACAACTGGTGGGGCAATGCAACTGGACCCACACATTCTGAAAATCCAAGTGGCAGCGGTGACGCCGTCTCCGACAAGGTGGATTATTTCGGATGGACTGTATCACCAGTCCCATGCGCGCCGATCCCTGAACTTTCGAGTGTCATCCTCGTTGCAGCCGGGCTTTTGATGCTTGCCGGATATGTCAGGATCGGAAGACGTGATTAGGGTTACGAGTGATAAATGCGAAAAAAACGCATCTTTCACCCGCTATATTTTTTGGCTCTCTGGTATCTTGAGTTGCAGTGAGATGACATTAAATTGATATGTTGCCATATATATTACAATGCCCATCAATCAATTCTGGGGTCAAGTGAGGGATAACGCACAGCATATACCCTACACTTTTAGCAAATCCGACGATTAATTATATATACATCTAACCATCTACAATACATTCAACAGATCTAATGGATGGTGAACGATAATGGCAATGTTTGAGATACCACTGGATATTCCAGACGTTGAAATCGAGAACGTGGAGCTAACTAAAAAAGGAGATATTATCATCACGGTAGTGAGCACAGTTGAAGGAACTCACTGTCATAAATGCGGCAGAGAGATTAGCAAGCCTTATGGTCATGGTATAACGATTAAACTCGGTCATTTATCGATTCTTGGTATGAATGTGTATATTCA
>DASC01000100.1 GCA_002503595.1 Candidatus Methanogaster sp. UBA203
AAACCCGCTCTTTGCAAGCACCCTGATCATCGATTCGGTGACCTGATCGTCAAAGAGCGCGGATGCGCACCCCACAAACACCGCGACGCTCATCGCATCCGGATTCTGCTCCTGCACACACTCATCAAGTACCAGCGGCGCTCTCCTGATCTTCGGAAGATCCCTCCCGAGCAGCAATCCTGCCGCAGGGGTTCCGATCCTCCCAAAGAACCGGGCATACCGCTCGAATCGGTTGTAATCAGATGCCCACGTACGCATCGCCTGTCTGGTATAAAGAGGCGGGCTCTTCTGGGAAAAGAGCAGCTCTCCGATACTCGCATGGCTCGGGCATCTGGTCGCGCACCGGAGACAGCCGAGACATGTGCCAAGCGTCTTTCCTGCACGGCGGGACTCGCCATGCCCGGGATTTTCAAAGTTCCTGAACCTTGCAAGCTGTAGAAACGACCTCGAACCTGATTCCCCTTTCAGCGTGGTCGATATCGGGCAGACCGATTTACAGTATCCGCAGTTGATGCACTTCGTCTCAAATCTGTTTATATATTCTGTTGGGTATTTTATATCATCCGTGATCTGCCTGTCGCTGAAGATCACATCAGGATTCAGGAGGTTTTTCGGATCGAAAATCTCCTTTATCTGCTGCATGTAACCGTATATCCCTCTGCCCCACTCTTTTTTGAGGAACATCGTCCTGAGTCGCCCCATCCCATGCTCGCCGGTCATGGTGCCGTTGTACTTGAATACGACATCGTAGACCCGGTCCACCAGTTCAGGCAGCAGATCGATGTTTTTTGGGTCGTTTAAGTTCAGCATCGGTCTGATATGCAGATTCCCTGATCCTGCGTGCCCGTAGACTGCAGAAGTTATGCCGTATTCACCGAATATCTCATGCAGATCGCTTATCAGCGGTGCAAGATCAGGTACACTGACAGCAACGTCATCGATGAACGCATCCGGCTTTATAGCCTCATCATAGTTTGTCAGGATCGGGACGAGCGATTTTCTGACAGCCCATATCCTTTCCTGCACTTCTTCATCGTCTGATTCGGAAAAAATTGAACAGACATCATACCTATCATGAATCATCCGCCCAAGATCGTCTATCTTCGACTTTCGGCCGTCGCCCTCGAATTCAACGAAGAGCGCACGTGCATTTGCAGGTATGCCCATGTCGGGATGCTCTGCCCGGACGATTTCAAGAGAAGTCGAGTCCATCATCTCGATCTTTACGGGATCGAGTTTCTTGATGTGCTGGACTGCATCGCCTGCATCGTATAGCTTTTTGAAGTATATCGCACTGATAGCCTTTCCTGACACGATCGGGAGAACCTTCAGCCGTATTCGTGTGAAGATGCCAAGTGTTCCGACACTCCCTGACATCAGATGTGTGATCATCCCGCCGGTGCGGTCCTGATCGAGCATCGACCTGATATTATATCCGCTTGCAGTCTTTACTTCCTTTTTCGATTCGAGACGTGCGATTGTATCGGTGTCAGCAAGTATATGTTTTTTTAGATCGAGTAATCCGTCTGATATCCGGTCAGGAATGGTCTCTGCTCTGGCGGTGTCGATGATCTCGCAGTCTGCTGATACGAACTCCACATCGGTCACGTAATCATCGGTGGTTCCGTATTTCACAGACCTCGCCCCGCTCGCCTTCGTCCCGAGATTGCCGCCTATCATGCAGATCTCAGAACTCGACGGGTCTGACGGGAAAAATAACCCTTTCTCCAGGAGATACGCCTGAAGATCATTTATTACGACTCCTGGCTCCACATCCACAAAGAACCCCCCGTCCTTCTCCACAATGCCAAGAATCCGGTTCATCTTCTTTGAGCTATCCAGAATAATCCCTTTACCAAGGCAGCTTCCTGCGAGATTGGTTCCGGCAGCCCTTGCTGTGACGGAAATTCCAAGTTCCTTTGCCGCCTTCATGCACTCGCGGACGTCTTCTGCATCTGCCGGGCAGACCACAGCAGATGGCATGACCTGATAGATGCTCGCATCGGTTGAATAGCAGTACAGCGTCGCAAGATCGGTGTACACCTCACCTCTGACGTTTTGGAGTGCTTTTTTGGTGTGGTTCATCCTTTATCCTCCGGATCGAAGACAGCGTATCATGATCTCTGAAATCTCTGAACTCCTTTACTAACATCAATCTTTCTGGCGATTATTTCATATAGACCTCTCTATTTTTGCCCCCCATCTCATCAACCCATGCCTTCAAAACCCTAAAATGCAAAGATTATAAGTCCATAAAGCGCATACATCGAGGCATACATGTTCGATCCACAAACACTCGTCGTCCCTGATGGCACCAGGATGGAGGAGCGTACCATTGTGGTTGACGGCGGTGCGATCATCGGTGGCGGTACCAGCATCGAATACGGCATCATTGCAGATGAGATCACGATCGGTGAGCACGTGAAGATATATGGCGAGGTCTCTGCACGTTCGGATGTTTACATCGACCGCAGGTCTGAGATTGGAGGCACTGTGCGTGCGAATGGCGACGCCCATCTTGGTGAGTTTACGAAGATCAATGGCAAACTCGCTGTTGCAGGCAATCTCGACATCGGAGATCATGTATCGATCAAGGACGGATTCGAGGCGAGGGGCTGGATCACGATCAGAAACCCGATACCGCTCATCATCTTCCTGTATCTGTACCTGAGTGAACTGATACGCAGCGACAGGGACGAAGAGGTGGAAAAAGCGTTGGATGATCTCTTTTCCGATGATTCGGATGGTGCCGATACCCCGATGATGGTACTGCCTGCCAAATCCGGAATCACACTCAGCGCGATCGAAACAGGTAAGCCCGCACATATCGGAGACGACTGCCGGCTGCAAGGCAATATCCGTGCAGAATCTGTATCTATGGGCAGCAACACAACCTTATTCGGAAGCATCAGGGCTAAAGACGTCACGATCCGTGAAAATTGTACCGTTCACGGGAATATCGATGCGAGTGGCAACATCAGCATCGGCAGTGGCAACCACGTACTTGGCGATCTCCATGCACGGGCTATCAATATCCATCGCAGCGCGGTAGTGGACGGCACGATGGACGCACCCCGCGGCATCGTGGTCGAGGAGACTGCAAGCGAGGTGGAAGAAGCAAGAAAGCCAGGAGCGGTCGGAAAGCCGGAAACGGAAGCAAAATTATCGGTAAAGAGAGCGAAGGGTAAGAAACATGCAATATCCGGTAGAAATAGAGGACGAAAGCCGTTTGCAAGACCGCGAAGCAGGAGAGACAAACGCAGTAGGGGCGAGGGGCATGGGCGTGGGCAGAGATATTACGTACGAGGACGTGGCGCAGAGCGTCGTTGACCTGCTTCTGAGGGCTGAGACCCGGCTTCCTGATGACGTGACAGCAGCACTAACGGATGCGCATGGGCGCGAGACCGATCCCACCGCAAGAGCGCAGATCGAGGCGATTCTTGAGAACATCGAACTCGCGGCGATGCGGAAGGTTCCGATCTGTCAGGATACCGGGATATTGATATTCTTTGTCGAGATCGGAAGGGATTGCACGATTAATTTTGACATCAAGGAGGCAATACGGGACGGTGTCGCAAAAGCGACCGAGATCGTACCGCTCAGACCGAACGCGGTGCATCCGATCAATAGAGAACCATCCGGAAACGTTGGAATCGGACTTCCTGACATCATTCTCGATATCAATAAGGGAGACCGCATAAGAATTACTGTGATGCCGAAAGGTGCTGGAAGTGAGAATGTGAGCCGGCTTACGATGCTTAACCCCTCGCAGGTAGCAGATATCAAGCGGTTCGTCCTCGAGGCAGTCGCAGATGCCGGAGGGAAGCCGTGTCCTCCGATTGTTGTTGGCGTCGGGATCGGCGGATCCTTTGACAAGGCAGCCCGGCTCGCAAAGAAGGCGCTACTGCGTGAAATCTACGATAACGCCTCCGGCGTCGACGCTTGCGTTAACGGCTCTGCCGTCGATGCTTGCATTATGGGTGAATTCGAGCGGGAGATACTCGATGCGATCAATTCACTCGGCATCGGCACGATGGGGCTTGGCGGAGATATCACCGCGCTTGCCGTGCATGTCGAGTATGCGCACTGCCACACCGCATCGCTTCCGGTTGCTGTGAACATCCAGTGCTGGGCGAACCGGAGAGCGAGCGTGGAACTCGGCGGGTGATCTTTCCGGCGTCTTGTGGTGGGTCTTTGGTAACGACTCTGTCGTCGACGCTTGCGTTATCTCGCGTTGCAGTGACCAAAAACCCGGAGACTTTTTGATATTT
>DASC01000071.1 GCA_002503595.1 Candidatus Methanogaster sp. UBA203
AATATCAAAAAGTCTCCGGGGTTTTGGTCACCGCAACGCGAGATAACGCAAGCGTCGACGACAGAGTCGTTACCAAAGACCCATTATTATTTGATACTCACCGAGCATCGCAAGCCGCGAGATCCCCGAGACCGCCCGATTCACCTCCACGGTTCGAGCAGACATGCAGGACACCGATCCTTGAGTTCGCATTCCCCGCACGATCTTGGATATTTATGGCAGCCAGCACGCCTGAGATACTCTGCGGCAACCTCTGTCTCGCTGCCACCCGGCATCTCGGTTGGGTAGTACCCGGACCATGCCACGTCAGTGAGACCGATATCCTTACATTGTTCAGTCAGATCGTTCATCAGAGCCATGCCTGGTCCGGGATGGTAATACAATATGAAGTTTGGTCGAAATCCGATCAATCGGTACGGTATCGTTGGATCGATCTCTGCGATAAATGCCGCTATCTTTAGCACCTGACGATCGGTTATGCCCGGTATCACCACGGTCCTGAATACACGGATACTCTCTCTTGCAATTGTAGCAAGGACTTTTGCATTCCGGAGCACTGGCGCGGATGGTGCGCCGGTCAGCATCCGGTGAACATCGTCGTCATAAGCCTTGATCTCAAAAGAGATCGATGTGGCTATATCGATCACCCGCGTAAGCGTCTCTGGTGTGCAGAAACCATTGGTCGCAATCCCCACACCGATCTCTGTACCATTCTCCCGTATCGCCTGCACCACCTCCTCGATATATGGGAGATGAATCGTTGGCTCGCCGCCTGTGAAACCGATCTTGTCGGTGTCTGGTGTCATTCTGGATATCGTTTCATCTGCAAGCACCGATGGCTCCACATAATCCCGGTAGAACCATTGCGCATCAGGATACTGCGATATCCGGTATGCGTTGCAGTATATGCATCGAAAATTGCATCCGAGCATGGTGACTGAGTAACTGGAAAGCGTCTCTGATAGCATCGTGTACGCGATTTCCGGGTGCATCCCTGCCCTGCACACGCCGCGCTCACCCTCAAGCCGGTTTACCCCGCACCTCCATTCGCAGAGGTTACATCGCTCAAGTTCGGATGGTTGCTGCATTGTGGATCAATGGATTCTCTGCGCCAGAGGTTATAGTCATTTCGAAACGAATGGGGTGTCAGTTTATCTTCGGAACCTGATAAGGCAGAGATAAGACTTGGATATCAGTCACGACGCTCGGACTAAAGTCCGAGGCATGTACATAGCGTTTTCGCATTCGGTTTCTCCTGATTCTTCACCGCCATGTCAATGATTTCGATTTTCATCTCTTTGCACATCTTACGAATAATCCCTCTACTGCGAGCGCGATCGTCTTCTCGACCAGAATCTTTCCGCGATACTTCGGCGAGAAGACTATATGGTCAGTCAGAAGTGAAACCGCGTGTCGATCATGGTGGAGTTCCCTGCGCTCCATGTGGTATATATTAGAACTCGTCTTATAAAAACATTTCGTAGTAGCGGGACTGTCAACGCCAGATGAATTGGCAACCCCAAGACACAGCAAACCTTTTAAACAACCGCCGCAATATCACAGTAAAATACTGTAATATTCAGGTGATATAATGTGCAACTGTTCCCCACGCCTGCAAGAACTCAGAACGTACATCAGCGCGCTTCACTGCCCGACCCGCTGGACGATCATCGACTTCATCGGGGACGGCAGCCGGAGCACAAAGGAGATCTACGGATTTTTAACAGAACGCGGCGTTGGGCTTACGCCTTCCGGGCTGTACTACCATCTATCAGAGTTGAACCGTGCAGGCATCATCGAGGTCTCTGAGTACAGGGAGAAGGGTGGAGGTGCGCCCGAAAAGGTGTGGAAACTGAAGACAAGGAAGATAGTCATCGATTTACTGGATAGCGGAGGTTAAGAATCATGAAAAACGTGATCGAGGTCAAGGAACTGACGAAACATTACAATGGACTCACAGCAGTGGATCATATCAACTTTGAGGTGGAAGAAGGCGAAGTATTTGGATTTTTAGGACCGAATGGTGCTGGCAAGACCACGACGGTGCGCATGCTCACAGGCGTAATAAAACCGAGTTCCGGCAATGTCTGTGTCATGGGTTTTGACCTCGGGCGGGATCCGATCAGAGCCAAAGAGATGATGGGGGTCGTTCCTGAGCTCTCAAACGCATACACCGAACTCTCTGCATGGAATAACCTGCAGTTCATGGCAGAATTGTATGGCGTACCGAAAAGAGTTGCAGTATCGAGGGCAGAAGAACTCCTGACGAGGTTTGACCTGTACGACAGGAAGGATCATAAGGTAAAGACGTTTTCAAAGGGGATGAAGCAGAAACTGATCACAGCCATGTCGCTCATGAACGACCCTGATATACTCTTTCTCGATGAGCCGACGTCTGGTCTGGATGTCCGGAGCGCACGGCTGATAAAGGAGATGGTGCGGGAACTCCGCGACGCCTGCAAGACGATCTTCTTAACCACCCACTACATGGATGAGGCGAGTCAACTCTGCAACAGGGTTGCGATTATCAATCACGGGAGGATTGCAGCCATCGACGCTCCCGAGAAACTCAAGATGAGGATCGGAGGACTGCAGTATGTGGAGGTCAGTTTCGCCGCGCATGTGGACGTCTCTGATCTCAGTGCCATGACCGGCATCGCGGGCGTCCGGGCGAGCGGGGATAAGATACAACTGTATACGGACGAGCCAGACAGGACGATACGCGGTCTGGTGGATTATTCCCAATCGTTCGGTCTGGAGATCGTGACGCTGAACACGCTGACGCCGACGCTCGAGGACGTCTTTGTAAAACTGACTGAGGAGGTATAAATGATAGATCAGATGAGGCGTGCGTATGCGATCGCCAAGAAAGATGTCAGGATCTACTACCTGAAGGGAGCAGTGGTCATATTCGGTATCCTCTCCCCTGCATTCCTCTTTCTGGCGTTTATGATAGGGCGAGACCTTCCTGTCGATTTTCTCATCGCCGGGCTGCTTGGTATGACGATATTCTTCGCCTCAACTTCAGTCGCCCCTGTGATTGCGCCGACTGAGACCCAGACCAGGAACCTGGAAAGGCTTGCAGCAGCCCCGATCTCCATCACAACGATTCTCTTCGGGGATGTACTGGCATCCGTCTTCTTCGGGATTGTGATCTCTCTCGTCCCGATAATACTTGGGATGGCGCTTGGCGTCACAGTCACGCATCCGTTCATCCTTGCTCTGGGCATCGTGCTGGCTGCATTCTGCTTCTCGGCGATGGGGCTTATATTCTCGTCCGCACCGACCAGCATGACATCCACAGTGATGATGCTATCCACAATGATAAAATTCCCGCTGGTCTTCATAAGCGGCATATTCATCCCGGTTCAGGAACTACCGTCATGGGGGCAGGCGCTGGCATCGATATCGCCACTGACCTATATAACCGACCTGTGCAGGTACTCCTTCCAGGGTGCTTGCCACTATCCGGTCATGGTGGATATCGGAGCGCTCACGGTGTTTCTGGCAGTCTTCATGGCGATTGCGATAAAACTTCATGAGAGGAGTCTTCCGAAGCGGTTGTGAATGTTGTGGCTTTTATGTGGATCTCCTGATATGCCCTCTTCCAGTATCTACTATTCATATATGCCCGCAGCCACAGGCACACACGACCCAAGCCCGCGAACGCAAAGCTGCGACGGCAGCATCACCCCATCGCCGCTCCCATGATCCGGCATATTAGATGTGCAGCGGCGATAAAATCCGACATTCCGCACGTATCTGTTAATTCCATATCATTTTTACTGATAGCGGTTTTAGCTATCTAAAAAATATTATTTTTATACTGCAACTTAGGTTCCACAGGCACATCTCAAACCCCAAACATTTTAACCCACCCCCACCTATTTAACCAGTAATATCCTTCGAGGGGATGATCAACTGCGTGAGATAGCAACTACATCACTTGCACACCTTGGACTTGTTGCTGGAATATTTGACGAACTTGATATTGCGGATACAATAGATTCCGCCATACCAAAAAATCGGGATCACAA
>DASC01000047.1:0-3881 GCA_002503595.1 Candidatus Methanogaster sp. UBA203
CACACCAAAGTAGTGGGGTGCCCCCGGATGAGTTGGCAGCATTGAAACGAAAATTTTGAATATGCCACTGCCTTATATAAAATGGGGTAAATCATGAAAAGTATGATTGGAACAACACCGACCGCAACACCCACGCAAGCAGCTTCGCCGGAACATTCGCCAACTACAACACCGGCAGTGCCGGGATTCGAAGCCATATCCGCTACTATGAGAGCGCTCGCTGTGGCATATTTAGTGATGGCGAGGTGGAAATAATTGTGGCTCTCTGGCAATTCGCGAGTGCATGCACTTTTTCACTTTTCAAGGAGATCCGGTTATGGCAAAACCCTATTTTGAAAATATCAAAAAGTCTCCGGGGTTTTGGTCACCGCAACGCGAGATNNACAGAGTCGTTACCAAAGACCCATAATTGTCTCTCTTTTTCACCCGTTACTGTACAGATCCGTGCATCCGAACATGCGGGCAATCCGGCAGCGCATCACGATTGGAGACTGAGGTGAGACGATGCCTGCCACAGCAATAATCATACTCGCCATCACAGGCATCGCGGTCGGGCTTGCAAGCGGGCTGCTCGGCGTCGGCGGGTGTTTCATCATGGTTCCGGTGCAGTTCTGGGTATTCCAGACGATGGGCGTTCCTCCGGATATCGCGATCCTGCTTGCGTTTGGGACGAACCTCCTTGTCGTGCTGCCAACCGTTGCAAGCAGCGCAGTGGGGCACAGCAGGAGGGGCGCGGTCTGGTGGCGGGCTGGCATCGTTCTTGGCATAGCGAGCGCGATTGGAGCAGTGATCGGCGCTACGATTGCGGCGCATCTGCCTGCCGGGGTGCTGACGGTTTCATTTGGCATAGTGGTTCTTGCAGGCGCCATCAGGATGCTCACCGCGAAGCCTTCAGCGATTACGGAAGAGCCGAAGGATAGCCCGCTTCTCTGGGTGGCTTGTGGCTTTCCGATCGGCATCGTGTCGGGTACCGTCGGGATCGGTGGCGGCGTATTGATGATTCCAGTGATGGTGCTTCTGCTCAAATTCAGGATGCATCTGGCAGTTGGAACATCGAATGCGGTGATGATAGCAACGAGCATCGGCGGCGTGATCGGTTATGCCGTCAACGGGCTCGGCGTTCCGGGTCTGCCTGCGTACTCGATCGGGTATGTGAATCTCGTATCGTGGCTTGCGCTTGCGGTAACGAGCGTACCGATGGCGCAGGTTGGTGTCATGGCTGCACACAGACTGCCCGCGAAGGAACTGAAGTACGTCTTCATCGCTGTGATGGCGTATATGGGGCTGAAGATGATCGGGGTATTTGGATGGCTTGGACTGCCGATATGAGGATACCTGAAATCGCCAACATGCCATTCCTCAACACCGGTTCGGATGGGTAGTCACCCGATCCACAGAGCAACTCTCCTGCCAAGATCGGTCGGATAATATATCAGGTAATTCCCTTCCTGCCGTGCGCACACGAGACCGCCCTCCTTGAGTACCGAGAGATGGTACGACATCTTCGAGTACGCATACCCGGTCATCGCAACGAGAAGACAGACGCACATCGGCTGCACCGAGAGCGCAAAGAGCACCCTGACCCGCACAGGATCAGATAGCGCACGTGCGACCGAGACAATGTCTTCTATCGTCTGGTCGTCGGGCAGCGATTCCATGATTCCCACGATTCCGCCTTTCTCTTCGAATTCACCCCGGATCGAATCCGGGATATCTGTCTCTTTCGTATCTTCCATGATTCCAAACCTATTTCAAACTTCTTTGAAACCACAACATTTAAGTGGAGTTACAAACATTATTGAAATAATGGCAGGCACCATAAATAACGTTTGCCATTCGAGTAATTGGATTCAGGAGACCAAAATATCATGACCATCGAAACGTTGCTTCTGGCTGGCATAGAAACTCTGAAGGAGTATCTGGCGCTGCACGTACTGATGTGTCTCGTGCCTGCATTTTTCCTTGCAGGCGCCATCGCATCGCTATTTTCGAAAGAGTCTGTGCTGCGCTACTTCGGTGCTGATGCACCCAAATACATCTCGTACAGCGTGGCATCGGTAAGCGGCGTACTTCTTGCGGTCTGTTCCTGCACGGTGCTGCCGCTCTTTGCCGGAATCTACAGACGGGGCGCTGGCATCGGTCCTGCTTCAACGTTTCTCTTCTCAGCGCCCGCAATCAACCTGCTCGCGATCGTCTACACCGCACAGATACTCGGCTTTGAGATCGGCGCTGCCCGTGCAGTGGCTGCTGTCGGCATGTCCATCGTCACAGGGCTCGTCATGGCTACGGTCTTCCGAAGCGAGGATAGAGCGAAGAGCCGGATGATCTCGGCTGCCGGTGAGAGCGAGATCAACCCGCTGCACCAGACCGCCCTCTTCGTGCTGCTTCTCGCCATCCTTGTGCTCGGTGGCGTCATCGGTACGTGGCTGTGGCGGGGACTGATCATTGGACCTCTGGTGCTTCTGACGATCTACGTCTCAAGAAAGTGGTTTGATGATGAGCAGATCCACGACTGGCTGTATGAGACATGGGATCTCACAAAGAAGATATTCCCGCTCTTGCTGGTGGGTGTATTCTTTGCAGGTATAATTATTGAACTGGTACCAGCAGACCTTGTTGTGCGATTTGTCGGAGGAAACTCGATACGGAGTAATCTGATAGCGTCGGTTGCAGCGGCACTGATGTACTTTGCGACACTCACAGAGGTCCCGATCATCGACTCGCTCACCCGGCTCGGGATGGGGCCGGGACCGGTGCTCGCAATGCTTCTGGCAGGCCCTGCGCTCTCGCTTCCGAACATGATCGTGATCAGCCGTGTGATGGGTGTCAGGAAGGCATCAGTATATATCACAATCACCGTGATCATGGCTACCATAGCCGGATTCGTGGCTGGAAATACTATATGGAGATAAGAATATGGATGTAATTGTAAAGGTATTCGGATCGGAGCCGCCCTGCGCCAAATGCAAGGTAGCTTATGAAACCGCAAAGAAGGTTTCGGAGCGGATCTGCGAGGGCGTCGTTGTTGAAAAGCACAGCGCTCTCAGTGAAGAAGGCGATAAGTACGGGATCATGATGACCCCGACCGTTGTCGTCAACGACGAGATCGCGGTCGTCGGCAAGGCGCCATCTGAGAAGAAACTGGAAGAGATCATCAGATCGAAGATGTGAAATGAGACTGAAATTCGAGGTGAATCATGAAGAATGAAAAAGAGATTAAACAATTTGTAAAGGATCGATATGCCAGTATTGCCTCAAATGAGTGTTCTTGTTGCTCATGTTGTAACTGTAACACAGGCGTTGTTGAACAGGCGAAATCGATAGGGTACTCGGAGGCAGAAATCAGAAATATCCCGGAAGGATCTGTGATGGGGCTTGGTTGCGGCAACCCGACAGCACTGGCAGAATTAAAAGCGGGCGAAACCGTTTTAGACCTTGGTTCTGGCGGAGGCGTGGATGTTTTTCTTGCAGCCCAAAAAGTCGGCGAGAACGGGAACGTTATCGGCGTGGATATGACGTCTGAGATGCTTGAAAAGGCAAGAGAAAACGCAAAGGTGGGCAGCTACAAGAATGTTGAGGTAAGTGTAGGCGAAATAGAGAACTTGCCTGTTGAGGACGATTCTATTGATGTTGTCATAAGTCTGACATTCCGCGGGTCGCCATCCATTTTTCATAATTTCTACTGGTAACGGTTTTGAATATCCACAAAATATTATTTTTATACTGTAGCTTATAGTCCTCAGGTACACCTCAAACCCCAACTATTTTAACCTACTTCACCTATTTAACCAGTAATATCCTGTGAGGGGATGATTAGCCGCATGAAGATAACAACCACATCACTTGCACACCTTGGGCTTGTTGCTGGAATATTCGACGAA
>DASC01000047.1:3914-4533 GCA_002503595.1 Candidatus Methanogaster sp. UBA203
AACATACCTCACTCGACCGTGATTAAAGCTATGTGCTTGAATGGTTTGGGGTTTAACGAAAGCAGACTATACCTTTACGCCAAATATTTCGAAAATCTCCCGACAGAACGATTGCTGGGGGACGGTGTGCTCCCGAAACACCTTAACGACGACGTACTCTGAAACACTGGATAGAATCTACGAATACGGTTGCACGGAACTTTTCAACCAGATAGTCTCAGGATCCATGAACCGCGTCTCGTTTGGTGCGCATGTGCTTCACACGGATACAACCAATTTCAGTTTACGTGGCGATTACGAGAATTCAGATCCTGACTCCAACACCATCGAAATCACTTATGGCCACCCCAAAGACAACCGCTGGGATCTGAAGCGTTTTGTGCTAACCAACGGTCTGCAATCAACAAGGAATACCGCTTTTTGTAAAAACTCTTTCCGGAAATGCATCTGATAAGAAAACGTTGGTACAAACCGTCAAGAATATCCGGAAAAGTCTGAAATTAAGTGATAAAGTGTACCATATTGCCGATAGTGCAATCTACAGCGAAGACAACATCACAGAATTATGGGAACGCACTCTATGGATCACAAGGGTGCCTGCAACGATCACTGAAGTAAA
>DASC01000048.1 GCA_002503595.1 Candidatus Methanogaster sp. UBA203
TACAATCCAATCCTTCCTCTCCGCTCTGCTCAATAAAATAATCAGGCAGATTTTTTAGGCTCTCTGGTAATTCGCGTTGCATACCTTTTCACTCTTCCAGAGGGTCCGTTTATGGTAATGCGGTGTCGACATTCTCAAGATCGAGCATCGACTCCTTCGGCGTTAAGGAAGATTAGACCACAGAGAGCACAGAGGATCACAGAGAGTTGTTATTTTTATCTTTCGCCCCCTCTGTGTCACTCTGTGTCCTCTGTGGTTTTCCGAAACTTTATTTCGAAAATATCAAAAGTCTCCGGGGTTTTGGTCACCGCAACGCGAGATACCAAAGACCCACTTTTCAATTCCTTCTGGTTGTATTTATTTACCACCGAGGGCGCAAGAGTTTGCCGGGACGAAGCAACCTCAACTCCCCTCTTATGCGGTGTGATTCGTGGGGTAAAAAAGTCAAGTTCACCCGCCTCTCAAGACCTGAAGTGCTGCCGAGAATCATGGTGACCGGAAGGTAATAAAACCCCCTGACCCAGGAACCGCATCATTAATATACTACGAGCCCCTATAGTGAGTATGGAATTCGGGATAGATTCAGATATTGCGTTCTTGCAACCATCCATCCCCTCAAAGATATCTGTTCCGAATTCCATATCTGTTCCGAATTCCCAAACTATTCTAAGAGTAACGAGATGCGTCCGTATGTATTTATAAATGCTGCTATGAGCGCTGATGGAAAGATTTCGGCATATACACGAAAGCAGATACCAATTTCAGGAGAACAGGACTTCCAGCGTGTTGACCGACTGAAATACGGGGTGGACGCCATTATGGTCGGGATAGGCACAGTTCTCTCGGACGATCCGAGTTTGACGGTCAAATCAGAGGAACTCATGAAAGAACGGCTGGATCTGGGGAAGGATGAAAATCCTATCAGGATCGTTGTCGACAGTCTTGCACGCACGCCGATATATGCCGATATCCTCATGAAAGGGGCTGGCAGGCGGGTCATACTGGTTTCCGGATCCGCACCGGGCGCGCGTCTTGACCGGCTGCGTGAGGCAGGCGCTGAGATCGTGGTTGCGGGCGAGCATCAGGTCGATCTTGCATCCGCACTCGGGCACCTGTACGGGATGGGTGTCCGCAGACTGATGGTAGAGGGCGGCGGCAGATTGAACTGGAGCCTTCTCAGCCAGGGGCTGGTGGATGCGGTCTATGTCTACGTCGGGAACATGATTCTCGGAGGGGAATCGTCGCCGACGCTTGCCGACGGTACCGGGTTTTCTGGCATCGATGGTGCGTGCCAGCTCGAATTGATATCGCTTAAACAGATGGACAAGGGGTTTGTTGTAGAATGGCAGGTAAAATAGAAGCAATTGCATGTGATTACGACCGGACATTGACAGATGAGTCACTGGTTCTCTCTGAAAATGCGGTAACCAGTCTGAAAAGCGCAAGGAAGAATGGGATAAAGGTATTCCTTGCATCCGGAAGAAGACTCCCGTTCCTGCTGGATGTGAATGAGAGACGCGGCTTTGCAGATGTCATCATCGCAGAGAACGGTGCTGTCATCTATGATCCGGCGGATGGTGCAAAGATCCTGCTCGGCGAAGGGCTTGAAGAACTGAGATCCGCATTTGCGGGCGTGGATTTTGTCGAGGTTGAGGAGGTGATCGTTGCAACCACGCTTCCGTATCTTAAAGATGCAAAGGAGATCATCAGAAGAAACGGCCTGTCCGTCGATATCGAGCTTAACCGGAACGATGTGATGATCATGCCGAAAGGCGTTGACAAGGGCAGCGGGATTGCAAAGGCAGCCCATATCTACGGGATCGATCGGGAGAACCTCGCATGTATCGGGGATGCCGAGAACGATCTCAAGATGTTCGGAGTCGCCGGCGTCAAGGTGGCGGTTGCGAATGCTGTTGACGTGCTAAAGGGCGAGGCAGACATTGTGTGCAGTGAACCGTATGGGGACGGCGTAAAGGAGTTCGTGCAGAGTCTGGCGGCGTAATATTAATAGCATCGCAGACACCAGTCACCATGATGGCTGAGATAACAGACCGGGACACTGCCCTCTTTGAGTCGGGAATCAAACTTGGTGCCCTGTATCACCAGTTCGTTGGATCTCCTGTCAATTTAAGCACGGCAGGAAGCTTGGAAGCGGCGATCGGGGACAGCATATCATTGCAGCCGTGTGTGCAGTCGATAACAGTCGCAATCGACCGTGAAATGGTCAGGGAACGCATAAATGATTTCGGATACTGCGAACTCGAGGGCAGGATGCTTGGCGTGGAGGCGGTCATCAGATATGGCACTGCGGTTGTGCACGTCGGCATGAGCTACGATGCAGAGATGGATTATCCGATGATGTTTGTGCAGCAGATTGAACAAATCGAGGTGGGATGATGGTCTGCACTGGCTGTGCGCTTCTCTGCGATGATGTTGAGATCGGGGAGAACGGTTGCAGACACGCATGCCGGATCGGGGATGCTCACATCACAAGCACCAATCAGATCGATCCGATGGTAAACCAGAGTCCTGTGGATATGGATGCTGCGATCAAGAGTGCCGCCGAGATTCTTGTGTCTGCAGAAAAGCCAGTCTTCGTCGGATTTGGGAATTCGGTCACAGAAGCGCAAGCGACCGGAATCGAACTTGCAGAGAAGGTGGGTGCAGAGATTAAAACGTTTCACACAGATATTTTTGATGATATCCTCGACGGAAGGGTTAAAACCTGCACGCTTCCGGAGGTGCGGGACTATGCCGACGTTATCATCTTTTTGGGGTGCGATCCCATGAATACGCATCCGCGCCTTCTCTCCAGGTACGCATACTACCCACGCGGCGAGAAACGGCAGCACGGCTGGGAGGAGGACCGGACCGCAATCACGATCGATCTCCGCTTCTCGCACACCGCAAGCATCTGCAAGGAGGCGTATACGATCGATCCGAATCGCCAGATTGAGTTTATGGACGCACTGATGGATGCGCTTTCCAATAAAGTTCCAAAGACTACGTACGACAAGAAGCGGATACTGAAACTTGCAGGCACGCTTAAGAAAGCCGAGTTCGGTGTGATCTTCGCAGGAACCGGTGCATCGGCACCGCCGCGAGATGCGATCATCCGGTTGATGGACCGGCTGAACGAATCTTCCGATTTCCGTCTTCTTCCGCTGGCGCCCGGCTACAACCTTCGCTCGATTGCGGAGCAGTTGCGCCAGTTGCACAATCGTCCGGGCGATGACGGCGATGGTGGTAGTGACAGCAGCAGTGGCGGCAGTGGCATGGATCTGCATGAAGCAGACTGCATCCTCTGTCTCGGGTTCGATCTCATGAACTCGCTTCCGGCGCACGGCATCAACGGGAAGATGATCGTGATCGACCCGAATGAGACCCTGACATCGAGGTACGCTGACGTTGTGATCCCGTGCGCGGCAGGTGGCATCGATTGTGCTGGCAGTGCGGTGCGCATGGACGGCGAGACGGTGGAGATCCCGCTGATCCGCGAGAGCGAGCGTCTGTCTGACGGTGCGATCCTGAAACAGCTCCTTGAGGTGGTGTGATGAAGATGGAGTTTGACGAGTTTCTTGCGGCGCCAGAGTGCGGGGTCGTGATCGTTACGTATCCTGATATCTTCCGGACAGAGGCAGGACTAAGGCACGGGAAGTTTAGTAAGGAATATCAGGAGCTGTCAGCGGTGATCGTTCTTGACTCAGGGGATATGGCAAAGATCGAGGTTACGGACGGCGATCTTGTGGAGATTAAGAGCGAGGCGGGTGTTGTTGTCGTAAGAGTGAAGGAGTCTGAAAAAGAGCATCCCGGGATCGGGTATATGCCTGAAGGTGCGTGGGCATATATTCTCGGAGCAAGCCCGGTAACGCCTCCGGCGTCGACGCTTGCATTATCCGCGAAGGTCGGGCGGTCGCGGCAGGAGATACCCGCGATCGAGGATGTGTACCGCAGATGAAGAGAAGAATGAATCAGAGGTTATCTGATGGAAGAGATGGATTTAATTCTCGATGAGGGCGAGGGCTACCTGATTGAGTTTAAGGAGTCGATATCTGATTCGCTTGCGAAGGAGATGGTTGCTTTTGCCAATTCATCGGGTGGGCGGATATTTCTCGGCGTATCCGATGAGGGTATGGTAAAAGGAGTCAACATCACCAACAGACTCAGATCCCAGGTTCAGGACATCGCACGCAAATGCGACCCGCCGGTAAGCATCACCCTCGAGGGGCTGGCAAATGTCCTTATCATAGCGGTTCGCGAGGGAACCGACAAACCATACTCCTGCAAGGACGTTTTCTTCATCCGCACGGGTCCAAGCAGCCAGAAAATGAGGCGGGACGAGATCATCGATTACTTCAACTACGAAGGGAAGATCCGGTTCGATGAGCAGTTCTGCATGGATTTTAAGTATCCTGACGACTTTTCGGAGGAGAGATTCCAGAGATACCTGCAGCAATGTAACATCACCTCAAACCTCCCCCGCGAGCAGATCCTAACAAACCCTGGTGTGACACAACGGCAGGCTGGACGATTGCTCATGAAGAATGCGGGCGTCCTGATGTTTGCCAGAGAACCCACACGATTCTATTTTCACGCCGCAATCACCTGCGTTCGATTCAGAGGGAAGACCAAAACCCACATAATCGACCGCAAGGATTTTGAGACTTTTTATTATCTTCTGGAATGGGTTCGGAAAACCACAGAGAGCACAGAGGACACAGAGAAAACAGCAACTCTCTGTGCCCTCCGTGTCCTCTGTGGTTAATCTTCTTCGCCATAATCAGAGTCCACCCAGAAAAAATTAAAAAGTCTCAGGATTTTAGCGAGGATATTATCACGAATGTGGACAACGCCATGAAATGGCTGAAAACATACATTCCGCTTCGATATGAGATTAGTGGGGGAAAATTGGCTCTCTGGTAATTCGCGAG
>DASC01000181.1 GCA_002503595.1 Candidatus Methanogaster sp. UBA203
CGCAACCGAGAATTTCGGATCGTTGAACGCGTGCATCGTTCAAATCAGACCGTTGCGGGATTGAAACTATCAAACACCCCATAACAAAGTGATAACGGCACTAGTGTCATGCAAATTTAATTTTTAGACATAATATAGAATCGTGCGAGTATTAAGCATCTAAATTGTATATTTGCATTTCTTGTTGAACAAACCATAAGATACAAAACCACAGAGGGCACAGAGAAGATGGAATTAAACGTAATATCTGAAAAGATTATTGGGGCAGCAATGCAGGTACACCGCACCTTAGGACCCGGATTACTGGAAAGCGCATACGAGGCTTGTTTGAAGTATGAATTGGAAAAATGAGGCTTTAAAGTCTTGTCACAGGTTGGGCTTCCTGTAATCTATGACGGAATGAAAATCAATTTGGGATACCGATTGGATCTTCTCCTGGAAGATTCTGTAATCGTCGAACTTAAGGCTGTGAACCAGATAACACCTGTTCACGAAGCGCAACTGCTTTCCTACCTCAAACTAAGCGGAAAACGCCTTGGACTGCTAATTAATTTCAATGTGGTGCTCCTTAAGGATGGAATAACACGCAGGATCAATTAAAACCTCTCTCTGTGTACTCTGTGCCCTCTGTGGTTGAATTATCCCGACTTTGTCAGACTGCCTCTTTGTCTGGAAATTAAATCGTTGAGACAATAGTTCAAATCAGACCGTGGCGGGATTGAAATGCAGTCTTTCGGAACACAATATCGCGATGAAGGAATATCAGACCGGTAGCCGCGCCGCTCTCACTTCACGACCTCGCTCGCATTCGTGATCACAGGATCCGCACCCAGCACAGAAAGCCTTGTTGCAATCTCATTCGCACCGTGGTGCCCGCCAGTGACCGCGATCGCGTGACGAAGCGCGCAATCGACCACGACAACGGCGGGATCGGTCCATTTACTCCGCAGAAGCGGCGCAATCTTCCGAACAGCAATCCCGCAGGACATGATCGCGATGATCGCATCGTACCCGGATTCCTGCGAAAACGCATCCGGAAATGCAGATTCCGAGTACCAGATCACCTCGCCGCCGACGAGACCCGCGACGCGCTCTGCAACCGCCCGGTTCCGCTCAAACGAGATCACTGCGATCCGTATAGGTGCGACCTCCTGAAACTTTTTGGATGCACGGCATCGCCGATCAGAATCATGGCTGATCTCTCTATCCCTGCCGCCTCGACCTTTTCTGCGATATCCGCAACCGTGCCCCTGATGATTCGCTCATCCGGCCACGATGCCCGGTAGACGACCGCAACCGGGGTCTCTGACGGATATTCGACATCACGCATAATCTTCGCAATCTTATTCACCCCGAGAAATATCGCCATCGTTGCGCCGTGCTTTGAGAGTTCCCGGATCGAGTCTGCCTTGAGCGTCTCGCCAGCCGGGCGGGTGATGATCAGGGTCTCTGTGATTCCGGAGAGCGTGAGCTGCGTTTGAAGCGCAGCTGTTGCAGCAAAGACCGATGACACGCCCGGAATGATCTTGACGTCGATGTTGTGGTTCTTCAGCGCCGCGATCTGCTCGCATATCGCGCCGTAGAGCGACGGATCCCCGGTATGCAGCCGGACGACCGTTTTTTTGTCACGGATCGCGCTCACCATGAGGTCGGTCAGTTGATCGAGGGTGAGCCCGTGACTGTTGATGACCTCGCCGCAGCTGTTGGCGGCGACCTTGCGATCGACGAGCGAGCCCGTGTAGATCACGAGATCGGATTCTTCGAGCAGTTCCTTCCCGCGAAGCGTTAAGAGCTTCGGATCGCCCGGTCCTGCTCCGACAAAATAGACCTTTCCTGGCGTGATCCGCCCCTCTTCCGCATCTCCTTTGCTTGCGCACAATATGCTGAAATAATCACCCTTATCCGGAATCTCATCTGTTACCCGCTCTTCGTCAGAGAAGAGCTTCTCAGCAAAGATAAAATTCGTGTAACCCTCCTCGATGAGACTGTCCCTGATTTTTTTTGGTTTTCGCGTCTTTAACACAATCTTTGTGGTGACAGGCGAGCCATCGCTGACCACGAACGAACGATCGATGTTAGCATCGGTTCTCGATGCGAATGCCGTGATTGAACTGATTCCCGGGACGGTTTCGATGAAGATGTGCGGGTATTTTTCCCGTATCCGCTTTTTCAGGCGGGTAAACGTCGAGAAGAAGTTGGGATCGCCGATCAACCCGAATGCTACCAGTTTGTGCATGGCGGCGGCGGAAACGACGTCCGCATTATGATCGATGGTTCGGTCCAGTGTGGTTTTGTCGTGCGTCATCGGAAAATCGAGGATCTCTGCATCCGTGTACGGCAGAACCAGTTCTAAAGCGAGTTTTCCCGGAACAAATACCTTATCGCTCTCTTCGAGTATCCGCACCGCCTTGAGCGTCAACAGTTCCGGATCGCCGGGTCCGAGCCCAAGTCCGATTAACATTGTGTTCCTCCTTGTTTTCTTGCATCCCCTTTCACGCTCGCACCCAATTTTTTAGATCTCGAACAACCGATGATTTATACTCAATCTTATAAGGCAAGGCGATTCCCCATTTCGTCGCTTGAGATGATCTCGTCATCATTATCGTTCAAACGTTCTGTGGCGACTGAATAGTCAGCATACTCCTGAAGATGTGATTCTATCGCCTTACGGATGATGTACGTCCGGAAACGCTCCATAGCCCTGTCAAGATACCCTAATTCGTGCGCAATATCATCAGACATCCGAATCGAAACAGCAGTTGACATCTCAAGTCACCAGTGTAAACTGTGGCACTACTGGTATATCAGTGTACCTCCATCAGAACACGTTTGCGGCGGCACTGTCGCTTTTTCAAGTGAAATCGCCATACCCTTGGATTTTACCGCAGAGCGCGCGGAGAACGCGGAGGTTTGAAGTGGTCTCGAAACTCTGCGCCCTCCGCGTTCGGCCTTCGGCGCTGCTTCGCAGACAGCGGTGATGAAACACTCGGATTTTCAGACAGTGCCGTTTGCGACTATTAGTCAATCTATGCGCTTATGGACTGATAGTTTTAAATAAGGTAAGAAAGTTAAAACGATCCGATGAAAAACGAGATAACGATTATCGAATTGAGAACACTGAATTTAAAATTGAGCAAGAACAAGTTGGGTCTGGATGTCTTTATCAGAAACGCTTATGGCGAGTGGAGCAGCGCTTGCTGGCTGGAGATAAGCAATCCCGAGGAGATGATGGAGAAGATCTTTGAGCACGTACTGAAGATGCAGGAGCCGACAAGAGGATTCAGCAAACATAAAGGTTTCAAGATCGGTATTCTAAGACGCGTGAAGGACGAGATCATGGATCGTGAAGGGACGGTAGAGAAGGCAGGCGTCTTCTTCAATAAATTCATGCAGGCAAAGGATAAATATAAAAATAACAAGCTTGGAAATGACGAACTCCGGTTACTGGAGACTGAAGAGATAGACTTTGAGGACGAGAATCTTGGCGTACTGAATATGCCCGGAGAGGAGAGGGTACTATATTTTGTGGAGAGAGCGAGGGAAAATATCATAGAAGATATGCCTTACGCCTCTCTGGACAGTTTGGAGCGGGCATTCAAACTCGATGCTGATGCGGGGTTGGAAGAGAAATATCTTGGGAGACTGGAGGGACTCAGAGATATAGAGAGTATGGATCTGCCATCGCACATAGAAGCGTTAATCAGGGACGTAGAAAACGATTTGGAACAGGCTGGATATGATCTGGAAATAGGATCAAAATACATGGTTAGTGAAGAAGGTGACGCAACTGAGATCAAAATTGAATTGAAACCACTAAAAGATATATTGCTGCCAGATTCTGCACGTACCACGCCGTCTGCAATAAAAGAAGGAGAGGAAGATAAATACCTGGGCATATTGCTCACAATCGAGGGTGCGATCGCAGGTTTTTACCGGGAGGATCCAAAGTTAAAGGATATCGATGTTATAAAGGCATTGAAAAATCTTAAAAAAGGTTTGACGAAGGAATATCCGGCTGGATGCCTGGAAGACCAGATTCAGATACGTATCTGTGCTATCGCGAGCTACAAGAGCCAGACTAAGAAGGAAGTGCAAATCTGTCTGGCATATATATTAAAGTCAGTAAAATTACACAGACGGGTCGATGGTATCAGAGGGTATCTGAACTTCATCGTAGATTACGCTTAAATCGAATCTGTTTTCAGCTTTTCAGCTTGCCTGCATCTCCAACAACGATATACACAGGATTTGCCGGCTTAAACGCAGTCTCCCCCGCAAGTTCGTAGCCCTTCGAGACCTGAACGTGAATCACCTCCTCAAATATCCCGAGCGACTTTATACACCCGATGATCCGGGCAGCGGTCTCGATCCGTGCTGCATTTGCGACCACCCGCCCCCGGACTTTGGCGCAGAGTCCCGCAAGCACGCTCTCGACATTCCTTGTTCCGCCGATAAATGCGCAGTCGATGCGGGCGGGCAGATCCGCAATCGCTTCTGACGCCTCGCCATGAACAAGCGTTACTTTGTCAAGGATTCCAGCGGCAGCGAAGTTCTGCTCTGCCACCCTGATGGCTTCGTCCCGGATGTCGATTGCGTAGATCGTGTCCGCGAATCTCGATGCTGCGATCGAGACCGCGCCTGTGCCGCAGCCGACGTCGCAGAATGTGTCGCCCGGGCGGAGTTTGAGTTTCGCGATCGCGATCGCAATGATCTCTGGTTTGGTTGGGCTGGCTGAGAGCATGGTAAACACCTGTTCATATTTTTCAGCAGTTGTTACTGCTTTAAACCACTCCCCAAGATCCAGTACATGATAGAAACCGGAATACCCCGGCAATTTCATCGAACCTATCTTTCGCACCATATTTCTTCAAGATTCCGTCGGTATTCTGATCATATTCGGCAAGCGGTTTTTCAAGGATATTTTTATGCATGGCATCTCCCGTTTTTGGCTGTGGTTGTATTTATCTCTTGCTTTGA
>DASC01000191.1 GCA_002503595.1 Candidatus Methanogaster sp. UBA203
CACCTCAGAAGCCATACATTATTCTTTTCATCGTGTGGGCACCGCTTTAGGTACTACCACAACCATTCTCGCCAGCGGTTTTCTGGTATTAACCTTGTCTGCCATGTCGCCTAATTTATTTATGGGGCTTATGACAGCCCTTTCCTTGGTCATTTCTCTGGGCATTACCTACTTTATTCTCATGTAATACTCAATTGCTTTCTCGACCAATCCCCGAAGGTAGTAGGCATTACCGAGACTTCCCAGCCAGACCCCTTCATTACGCCTATCTCCAATCTCCTTTACAATTACCAGCGCCTTTCCATAATACTCAATTGCTTTCTCGACCTGCCCAAGATCGCTGTATGCCAGCCCGAGATTTCCAAGAATTGAGCCTTCGTTCTGTCTGTTTACCGTTTCCTGTGCAATCTTCAATGCTTTTTCGTTGTACTCAATCGTTTTCTCATAAAGACCGATTTGGAAGTATAGAGTCCCAAGCGAACTGAGTAAATACCCAGTTATTTCAGTATCCGTGGAAAGTTCAGATAGCAGTTTCTCTTTTAGCTCTATACTGCGCTTGATTTCATCCAGTGATCCGTATTCAGTTTCTAATGCAAATTCTACGAGAGCAGGTCTTAGTTCTCCCGTATGGGGTAATTCCATGAACTCGACCACTCGGTTTCTGAAGGCAAAGAAATCCGGTGCCTCCAGACTGATGCGGGAGAGTTCCTCTTCCTTTACCCAGAATATAACCTTGACATGATGGTCAACAAGTTCTTCCCGCTTAAAATTTAAAAATTGGAGAGCTTCAGGAAACCCTTTCTCAAGATTGTGCACAAAAAAAACAGTGTTGTTGGAATCGAGCGATGAAAAAATGAAGGCAAGTCCTTATGTTCTTCTGCATCAACGCTGACGACCAGAAGTCCTTGCTCTTTCAGGAGCGTATTAAGAGATTTCTCTATATCAGTACGCAAAAATTCACTTAGATAGAGGGCAAAGAGAATGGAGGGTTTATTATACTTATGTGCACGATTCAAATAATTGCTGAGCCGTAAAATCCTTGTGTCGAAAGCCTCTTCCGCTTCAATCATATCTCTAAAACTTTCTCGAGTGTGGGGTGAATATCACACCAGTTTTCGGCATTCTCATATTCTAAAACGCTTAGATTGTGTAATAAATGACCAATCTTCTCAATTCCCTTTATTTCATTATCCTTACAGAGTTCCTTAAGAATATCGTAGTCTTCAGTGCGAAGAATCCATTTAAAATCGCTTCTTATCTCTTGTTCTGCCCTTTCTACATCTTCTTTTATTATACGATCTCTCTCGTGTTCTATTGCGCTGTCGGCTGCCATTTGCATTATACGTGCACTCTCTCTGAATACCCCCGCACCCATTTTAATGGCTAAATCAACTGCATCTGGATCGATAAGATCCTTTTTCATTCTTTTAAAGATAAACGTTTCCAACAGCTCATATCCTGGTTTATATTTACTTGTTCTATCGTTCTTGGCATGTATTTTAATATTGGGGAGGAGAAATCTGTTTTCTCTTATTGCAGTAAATTCTTGAGTGAAGAATATTGAAATTGCAACCGTGTAAACTATATGGCATACAGGCTGGGTAATAGCTGTTTGATTATCATAGAAAATTTCCCTTGCTTGCTTTAACTTGGGTTTATCCAGATCATCAATCAAAACCAACACTTTCTTCCTTTCTTTGCCCTCAATATCTGCAACGATTAAATTTATTTTATCAATTAGTTCAGATAGTCTGGGTTCAATTATTTCTCTAATAGTCTTTCTAGTGGTATCCTCTGTCTTGATCTTTGCCAACACGGAAAGGAAAAATACTTTTATCCCGCCCTCCAATAGGGTCTCAAATGAGGTCTCTTCTTCCCTGACCTGCTCAACTATATTGTTTCTCCAGGCTTCAAGTTTTTCTATAAGCTCCGATCTTAATTCCCCTCCCGCATCCACATACTGAAGATATAACTGTGCACCTATCGAAAAAAGCACATCGACATAGTCAAGATTANNATTATTTACATCGCAGAGATCCTTCACCGAGTATTTCACAATAAAGAATTTTTGTTTAATCTCATCGTCAGCAGCAAGTCTATTAAGTTCTGTCGACTTACCGCATCCTCGGTGACCGGAAAAAAAGTATTTGGGTGGCTGTCTATGTGTGCGTAAAAGAGCCCTGATCAATCTATTCAAGGGTTTACCTTCGCGCTCCACATGAAACGGGCAGTTGGCTGGTAGGGGGTAAAACGGGTCGAAATTACTCTATGTGAGATCGAGATCTTCGGCGACAACGAATTCTTCTGACATCCTTGTTCTCCTGAATGATTTAATTAAACGTGTACAATCTCAATTCCGATTGATATAACTGCATACCTTTCTCAGAAGATTGCCCGCTCCTGAAAGAGAATGGTATCCTCTTGTGTTTGCAAATAACCCTTTTAAACCGCACCCTATTAAACTTTTCATGCAAGAATAAACTCCTCTCAATTTTTAGATGTCACTGTTGACATAGATACCCCTGATACACGCCATCATACCCCTCAGTCCCGCTCGCAAGCCCCATAAACAGCAGTTGCACGACACGCGCACCACGCTTCAGTCTGAATCCTGCCTCATTAAACACGATAAGCAGGCACTCGCTCTTTCCCTCGTAGCCGGCATCCCAGACCGCGGTCTCGACGCTCACTGCGCACCGTAATAGACTCGATCTCGGTCTTGCGATCGCGATCGCGTCCTTTGGGATGTGTACAATCTCCCTGGAAACGATCTTGTAACTACCAGCAGGGAGATCGATCCAGCCGTCGTCATCGAACGATAGTTCGGTGCATTCCGAGAGCACCCGTTCCCTGTTCTCGAAGGCAATTGCGCCGGCGCCTGTGCTGGTGCTGGTGCCTGCACCAGAGCCAGAACCTGCGCCCGCAAACGAAAAGATGCGATCGACTGTGAGTTCGCAGCCGTTCACCTGTATCTGCGTATCAGGATCGATCATATCCTCAACAAGCGGAGGATCAAGCTTCATCAGTTCGTCAATCTCATTCTTTGATAGAATCATTGTGGTTCACCACCAAGCTGCGCACCAACGAGCGAGTCCGCGGTCGATATGAATGCATCTGCCGCGCCTTTTGGGATTGCGGCGCCAGAAGCGATGCTGTGCCCGCCGCCCCTGCCGCCCACAGACTCGGAAGCGATCCGCAGCACCTCTGCAAGATCAAGCCCGCGTGCGATCAGGTACTTCGTGCCTCTGGCAGATATCTTGATCTTGCCATCGCTATTGTTAAGGACGATGCATGGCTGGTCCGGATACAAAAATCCGGTAACCGTGCTTGCGATGATGCCTGTACCCTCCGCATCATCAAGCACCAGGTACTTGATGTGGTTCCCGTGTATGATGCCTGACTCAGCTGCCTTCATCTCGCGGACAAGGGCGCGCTGATAATCAACAACCGCTCTTCTGGCATGGGAAACGCCTGCCGGATCCCGGAGACAGAGCGAGAGCGCAAGAGCCGTGTCGTTTAACCGTGCACACGCATTTAAGCATGATACGAAGTCATCAGCATTAGGGATCACCTCGCAGCGCAATGTATACACATCACCGATGAGACTTTCGATGACATCAGGACTGCTCCTACGCAGCAACTTCAGTGCAAGCGCTGTTGCAAGTTTTCGGAGCTGCGGTTCTGAAAGTTCGCTTAATCTGCCGCTCACACCCACTTCATCAAGAAACTCGCTTACCTTCGCAGCATCGCCAGTGATATCGAGATAGATGTCGAGGTTCTGTTCGAGAATGTCAGAGACGTCCCCGTCCCCGATCCGAATCCCTTTCTTCACAGATATGATCCCGTTCTGCATGCCATCTGCAAGGATGTCTGCGTTCGCACCGATCATCAGTTGCTTATCCCCGATCGCGCCTGCTATGGCAAGTCCTGATAGGTCGATATTCTCGCTGCTGATCCCTTTCGCAACCGCATAGACCGCACCGGAAGCTGAGAGTTCGAATGCGCCATCGATCCCTACCAGATGCGGGTTCACATGCGGGCACGCCAGATCGCCGGTTGGCGTGTGGTGATCGATCACGAGAACGTCGCCTGCGACCTCGGTTATGACATCGGGATGCCCGCTTCCCATATCGCAGAAGACCGTCAGCACCCCCTCATTATGATCCGCGTTCAGTCTGTCCGCAAACCCGCGATCAAGCTGGCTGATGATGGTTGCATGGAAGCGCTTCCCGAGTCTTAAGAGGGTATGGCAGAGGATGCCTGCCGCTGTTATCCCGTCTGCATCGTGGTGCGAGATGACCCGCGCTGCATCGTGGTCAAGGATCGATTCCCTTGCGTCACGTATCTTTAATCTTTCAATCATGTTAGAACCCATATTCTCCGATCAGGGGTACGAACACGACCCCTCCACTCTTCTCCTTCGATATCACGTCGTTTTTATGAACCAGATACAGTTCCTGCGTGTACCTGCCGATAGGGATCGTCATCCTGCCACCCCGTTTCAACTGGTCAACGAGCGGCTGCGGGACCGCAGGAGCAGCGCACGCCACCGTGATGCAGTCATAAGGCGCATGTTCGGAAAGCCCGAGCGTTCCGTCGCCTGTAGTGACGACGACGTTTTTGTATCCCGCGTTTCTTAGATTCTGCCGTGCAAACTCCGCAAGCTCAGTAATCCGTTCGATTGCGTACACCATGCCGCCAGGACCAGTGAGTTCCGCAAGCACCGCGGCATGGTACCCTGAACCGGCGCCGATTTCGAGGATCTTCATTCCCTTCTCGATCTCGAGTAGCGAGCACATAATCCCGACCATGTGCGGCGCGGAGATCGTCTGACCGTGCCCGATCGAGAGCGGGTAATCCTCGTAAGCCTTCACTCTATCGCTCTCACGCACGAAGAGGTGTCTGGGCACGCGCCCCATCGCATCCAGCACATGCTCACTGATTTGACCGCCGCCGATCTGCAGTCTCAGCCGGTCGACCAACCGTTCACGCAAGCGTCCAAAATTGGTATCTGTCATCGTATCCCCACATAATCACGCAAATTCGCAATTCCGAGTTTCTTACTCATTTTATCGATCATGCTGCCATCCATGGCACGTCCGAGGTCAAGCTGGGTGTAATAATATAGTGTTCCGAGAAGTCCCATCCCATCAAGCCGTCTCGGCGAGGTTATGATGACCACGTCATTGAAATACCTGGTCTTTCCGATCTTGTTTATCCTTCTGCTGAATTCTATATCCTCGAGAGGGACGTTCCGGTATCCGCCAATCTCGAAATATGCATCCTTCCTGACACAGGTGTTAAATCCAGGAAGCGTCGGCTCAAGAACCTTATCCCGCATGGTCAGGTACTGGTTCGTGACCTTCTCGGCAAGTTTCGCCGATTGCGACTGCTCCGAGAATCTGAATGCTGCGGAGAACGCAACCAGGTCCCTGTCAGTGAATCGATCGCAGAGCCATGCAAGGTAATATCCCGGCAGGATGGTGTCGGCATCGATGAAGACGAGATACCGCCCTCCTGCATGTTCAGCGCCGCAGTGCCTGCACGCACCGGTACCTTTCGCCTCGCAGTGGATGATCACGTCTGCGTACCGCTCTGCGATTGGTATGCTCTCATCGGTACTCCCGTTATCGGATACGATCAGTTCGTAAGGTGCGTTTGTGTTCTGGTTTGCGATCGACGCAAGCGTTCGTTCGAGATATCTCTCCTCATTGAGAGCCGGAACGATCACCGAGATTTCGGGATGCATGATGGAAGTTTCCATCGCAATACTTATAATGTATATGTTCGGCTGATCACCGGATCACCGGACTTTTGCAGAAGCGCAGCCATTCGATCGTGGATTGCAGGATTACGCTACCGCATGATGCGCATTTGTGGAACCCCATAAATTCCTGCCTTCTCCGGGATGCTCGTTGGAATGAGTATCCCTTCCGGACAAACAGGGAATTTAACCGCAGAGGACGCGGAGACCGCGAAGAATGGGGGGAGCTCTGCGCCCTCTGCGTGTGACAAGAAGCTGTATCACAGATTGCCTAACCGGCTACCCCTTCCACTCGGGGGGCACTGTCGATTTTCCCAGTGAAATCACCATATCCTTAAGTTTTACCGCGGAGCACGCCGATTAAGAAGGGGGCGGTTACCCGCCCCTCCTCAT
>DASC01000190.1 GCA_002503595.1 Candidatus Methanogaster sp. UBA203
CTGATACCATGACCAGATTGATACCGATGCGGTTCCGGCATTATCGCCGGGTGGGAGCCACACAGCCACACCCGGACCGTTTACGATTGACCGGTGATAGCGATACGATCGAGGTATGCACTGACCGGAGCGATGTTGTCTCCGAGAGCAGTGAAGAGAATAACTGTAAGGAGAACAGATTCGAGCAGCCGGCCCCGGTTCCCGTACTTACGCCGCCCGGACTGGTAGCACTGATAGGCTCGCTCATGATCGTTGCTGTGAGACGTGTAAAGAAGGACGGATGATGCGGTCTATTATTTCCCTTCGTTCACCAGGGAACAGGCGGCTCAGCGGATCGTCGATATGATCTCATCAAAAGCGTCGAGCACATAGCGCAGATCGTCTTGTGGCAACCCATAAGTGCTCAGTTTGAAATACTTCGTGAGCCCTGACTTGATCCCGTGGATATTTCGCTTTTTAAGTTCCTTGTACAGGAAGAACCTGCCTTTCTTCGCATGTTTCGAGATCTCATAGAGAACTGGCGCCTCAAAGAAGATGAGATCGTGATTGTGCGGTTTATCGCCCATCTGGATCATGCCAAGCCGCTCCATCCCAGATGCGAACCATCTTGCCTTTTCGACCTCGCGATCCCACTCCGCCACCCGTTCCAGAACCCGTGGAAACGATGCGATCAATGTCATGATCGTTGCGCCGCGGGCTGTGCACCCGAGAAGTTCGATCTCCTTATTCTTGTGGTATCCGGACTTTTTGAGCAAGAGATCGTGGTACGGCTCGTTGATCCCGAGCACGCCGACAGGTCCTGATGCCGCCATCGATTTGTGCCCGCTCCCGACGATAAAATCAGCGCCGAGATCCTTTGCAGCAACTGGCATGCGCCCGACTGAGTACGCGCCATTCAGCAGCAAGGGCACCCCGTACTCGCTGCAGATCGAGGATACCTTCTTCGCGTCCACAATATTCCCGTAACTCCCGTCAGGATACGTCAGAACAGCAAGAACCACTTCTTCGCCCGACTTTTCTTCGAGCACATCCCGGTACCCTTCAGGATCGATCCGGTATTCGGGGCGGTCCGAGACCGGCACCAGCGATATGCCGAGCCCGGCGCGCTCTGCCGCAACAAAGGACGTGTAATGCGCATTCCCATCCAGCACCACAGACCCGCCCTTCCTGAAAAGCGCATGCATCACAGCGAATATACCCTCGCGCGCGCCGTTCGTGACCCTTGCATGATCGGTGCCGAGAAATTCCGGCAGATCCCGATATATAAAATCGTGGATCGGCGGCTTCTTGATATCTTCGAGTTTGCCCGGGCAGAAATCGCAGATCGAGTATCCGTCACCCCACTCTACGAGCGCTTCTCTCGCCTCAGGCGTCAGTATCCCGCCGCGCTGGAGCGGGTCGATGTTGATCATACCAAGCGTGCTTCGTTCGAGGGTTGGGTGTTTGGCCATATATTCTCATATCTGTACTGCAAGCACACTGAATATAAAACCAGCGCGAACCGCCGCGCTCTGCCGCGACACGATCGCGTGAGAAAAAAAATAGTGGACGTGCTGATCTCTTCAGCACGTCCTAATAGAGTCTCACCACATCTGAACGTATCTGACCAGTTCCCGCTTTGCCGGAAAATTGCTATCGAGACGTTCGACCATCTTGTGATACAGCGCTGTGAGCGATGGGAAGCCCCATTGATCGTCAAGACTGTGGATAGCCCATGACGATGCCTGTCTCACATCCATTTTGCCGCTGTTGATGAATTCCACAGCGTCTTCTGCTATCTTGTCGATGCCTTCAAAGTCGAGTTCGGTCAGCTCCGTTTTTGCACTAACAGGTTCAAGATGTTCCATTGTTTGATATACCTCCTTTCCATTTGGTAATACTTCATTAGATGTTAATGGCATGAAATATTACTAAATTTAATAGACATGCTAATAGGAGATAAAGGTTTCTGTCCTGATGACTCTATGGATGTGCTGTCCGACCGACTGCTCCACGGACATTACAGTCTTGTCCACCCATAAGTTACTTATAATCGGCGTAGAGATGTGTGCTACATAATCTATGGAGGAAAAACGATTGAAACAGCCCTGTGTTAACATCGGCATGGTCGGGCATGTCGATCATGGAAAGACCACGCTTGTCAGCGCGCTGTCCGGAGTATGGGCGGATCAGCACAGCGAGGAACTGAAGCGAGGGATATCGATACGGCTCGGGTATGCAGACGTCACATTCAGGCGCTGCCCGAACTGTGAAGAGCCGCAGTGTTATACTGTTCTGAAGAAATGTCAGCATTGCGGCGCTCCGACCGAGGAACTGCGTACCGTCTCGTTTGTCGATTCGCCAGGTCACGAGACGCTGATGGCTACTATGCTCTCCGGAGCAGCGATCATGGATGGCGCGGTGCTCGTGATTGCAGCGAACGAACCCTGTCCGCAGCCGCAGACGAGCGAACACCTGATGGCGCTCGATGTCATCGGGATCAAGAACATCGTGATCGTCCACAATAAACTCGATCTAGTCTCGAAACAGGAGGCGGTCGAGCATTATAACACTATAAAGGAGTTTGTCAAGGGCACGGTTGCAGAGAACGCCCCGATAGTCCCGATATCTGCACAGCAGAAGATAAACATCGATCTTTTGATTAAGGTACTCGAAGACGCGATTCCGACACCGGAACCCGATCCTGACAAGCCATCCCGCCTCATCGTTGCGCGATCGTTCGATGTCAACCGCCCCGGGATACTTCCTGAGAAGTTGACAGGTGGCGTTATCGGTGGCACGATCTCGGAGGGAAGCTTGCATACCGGTGATGATATCGAGATCAGACCCGGACGGCGTGTTGAGCAGATCGGTAGCGTCAGCTGGGTGCCGATTACGACGCGCATCACAAGCATCATCGCAGGCGGAAAAAAGAGGAAGAAGGCGACCTCCGGAGGACTGCTTGCAATCGGCACAACGCTGGATCCGGCGATGACCAAGAGCGACCGGCTCACAGGGCAGGTTGCAGGCGAACCCGGCACGCTGCCGCCGACATGGGAGGATTTCAGTATGCGCACCACTCTCCTCAAATGGGTTGTCGGATCGAGCGACAAAGCAGAGGTCGAGCCCATCTGCGCAACCGAGCCGCTGATGTTGAGCGTTGGGACTGCAACCACAGTAGGCATCGTGACAGGCGCACGCGGCGATGTGGTCAGGGTCAAGATGAAGCGACCTGTATGCGCTGAGATCGGATCCGGGGTTGCGATATCGAGGCGGATCGGAGCCAGATGGCGGCTGATCGGGATGGGCGAACTGGTCGAATGAAAATAATCCTCGACACCAATGCACTGATGGTGCCCGCGGAGTGTGGTGTCGACATCTTTTCAGAACTTATAGCACTCGGTTTTGACGAGTGGATCGTCCCATCCGGGGTGGCGCGCGAGCTCGAAGGAATCGCATCCCGCGGCAGAGGTAAGGGCAGGGACGCTGCCCGTGTTGCGCTATCCCTCATGGACCGATGCCGGACGATCGAGACTGCGGGGACGGTGGGAAATGTGGATGATTCGATCGTAGAACTTGCGGTTGAGATGAAGGTTGCTGTCTTTACCAACGATGCTGAACTGAAGGGCAGGTTGCGTGATCGCTGCGTGAAGGTCGTGTATCTGCGGCAGCGGAGTTATCTCGTCTCTGTTCCGTGAGTTTTTGAGACGGCGTGAGTGCGGGCGATGCGCTTCGAAGGGCTGGGTTTAAAGGCGGTCATGTAACTCGAAGGCTTGATTACGCCATTCTGAAGGGATCGTTGCAAGCGGTTCGAAGCCGGACACATACATCGATGCGGTGGCAGCTGCGACCAAAGACGAAATCCAGATATAGCGTTAAGGAAACATAGAATACGATGATATCTAAAAACGATAAGCTTCTGATATTAAAATACGCAAAAAAATACAAATTGACAAGAGTGATACTCTTCGGCTCATCCAGAGAAAGAACAGACGCGAACGACATAGACATTGGCGTAATCGGGCTGGCGCCTGAATCATTCTTTAATTTCTGCTGGGAACTGTATAGAGATCTATCCAAGCCACTGGATGTTATCGATTTAAGCAAGGATTGTTTATTTAATAAACTTATAAAACGAGATGGAGTAGTGCTGTATGGTTAGCATAGAAGAGAAGATCCATGCTGAAATAGATATGAACGATCCATCACATATGGCGCGCTGCGCACAACTTGCAATGGTTCTCGAGGTCGCTGCCCATCCGAAACCCGGCAACGTGGATCGGGATCACGACTTTCCTGACACGACCTTCGAGCACTTCCTGGCATCAGCGGTCGGGACA
>DASC01000199.1 GCA_002503595.1 Candidatus Methanogaster sp. UBA203
GCCGACGGTCGCTGACAGGAACAGGAACTGGGCATCCGGAGCGATGTATCTGAGTCGCGCTATCAAGCCGTCCAGCCGGTGCCCGCGCTCCGCGTCTGCAAGCGTATGCACCTCATCAATGACGACGGTGCCGATCTTTCCGAGCCTGCTATCCTTCCCTGCCCTGAGCAGGTAGTCAACGCCCTCATAAGTGCCAACCCAGATCGTGTCAGAAGCCGTTGGCGACTTCTTCTTCCTCTTTTCATGCATTATCCGGCTTACCCCGACCTGCAGCACCGTTGTGATCCCAAGCTGGCTGTAACGCTCTCTAAAGTCGTCTTCCTTCTGGTTTGCAAGCGCAACCAGCGGAACGATGAAGAGGAAGTTCCCCCGCCCTTCCATGAGGTTCTTTATCCCTGCAAGTTCGCCGATCAGCGTCTTTCCTGTCGCGGTCTCTGAGATGACCAACTGGCTTACGCCTTTAAGAAGACCTTTCTCGACAGATAGTGCCTGGACCGGGAGCAGTTCCTTGATTTTTCCGGAGAGCAGTTCCCTAAACCGCTTTGGCAGTGGGAGATCGCTTATCTTTACAGGCGTTACGTCAGCAGGTTCTGTTACTGCAATCGTGCTGTACAGTGTGAGGTCGTGGTCGAGGCGCTCAGGGTCGAGCATCCCGAAAACGCGGTCGAGGTCTCTTGTCCTGAGAAGCGTCTTCTCGATCCGTTCGAGACCGGATTCCCCGAGTTTCAAGTGGGCAAGTTCCCTGTGCAGTTCCCCAAGCGCACAATCCGGACATATCATCTCATTTTTGAACTTAATCGACCGTTTATCGATAGGACTGAACTTATTTTCAAGCAAACAGTAACGGCAGAGACGAACCGATCTGCACGAGAGTTGATAACCGTTCAGCATCTCTACAAACTCCCGCGCGGTCTTCGAATCCCCGGGTGCAAGCAATATCAAGTCTGCACTTCTCAGCATCTCGATTGCTTCGGATGGTTTTCTGAAGCGGTTTTCTGACATGAATTTCTGCGGGCGCATCCCTCTCTCGGTTTTCGCAAGCGTGAGCGTGCCGCAAAAGATTGGGGTCTTCTGGAAGTCTTTGACCTGCATGATGCCGATCTTTGACCGCTCTGGGTTTGCGATAACTGAGATAGCCATATAACACCATAGAGATGTATTGCACATAACGCTTTCAGAACATACCTAACACCTGAAACACCTGAAACACTTTCGTAAGCAGGATCAGGACATTACCAGAACAGGATCAGAGAACATGGACAAACCAGACCCAGCCGACTTCGGAATCCTCGACGGGATCTCAGAGGTCATCGCAACAACGAGATCGGACTCAAGCATTCCGAACGCTGCCCCCATCGGGATCATCAGGAATCACGACAGGTTATGCGTACAACTCTTCCCAGGATCGCATACACGGCAGAACGCTGCCAGAACCGAAAAGATCGTTGCAAACATCATCCACGACCCGGTGATGTATGTGGAATGCACATTCGGAGATCCGGGTCCGGAAGCGTTCGAATATCCTGATGAGATGAACTATCCTGTGCTGAAACGTGCAAGTGCGTGGATTTTATTTGAATGCAGCCAGTCGAAGGATAATATGTTTGAATTAACCCCGATGAGAGGCGTGATCCGTGATAAACCGCTGCTCTGCATAAACAGGGGGAAAAACGCGGTAATAGAGGCGCTCGTACATGCAACGCGGTACCGTCTGAACGGTGACGCGCGATATCTCGATCTGATCGGGCATTACGACAGGATCGTGCAGAGATGCGGCGGCTCTGCCGAGAAAGAGGCGATCGCGAGACTGAAAGAGATCATGGAGGTACGATGAAAGCACGTCTCGAATGCATCCCCTGCCTCCTGAAACAGTCGCTCAATGCTACAAAGGTGGTGACCGATGATCCGGCAGTGCAGGAGAAGGTGCTAAGATCTGTGATGGTGGAGTTACTGGATGCTCCGGTCGATTATAGCCCGCCCTTAATTGCGCACACCATATATTCCATAGTAGATGATATTACCGGGTGCGACGATCCGTATAAAAGTCTTAAAATGAAATACAACCGGATTGCGATGGGGATGTATCCGGATCTGAAAGATATCGTGGATAAATCGGATGATCGCCTGTTTACCGCGGTGAAACTCGCAATTGCTGGAAATATCATAGATTTTGGTGCGAATATCCAGTTCGACGTCGAAGAAACGATAGAGGACATACTGACAAAGAAATTTGCGATAAATGACTACCCCTTGTTTGTGGAATCGCTTGAAGATTCAGAGAACATCCTCTATCTTGCAGATAATGCCGGAGAGGTGGCTTTTGATCGAATACTCATCGAAGAAATAATGGATTACGCGGATGTCGTGTATGCCGTAAAGAATAAGCCGATCATCAACGATGCGACCATAGACGATGCTATCTTCTGCGGAATCGATTCCATCGCGGAGATCGTGACGACATCGGACACGCCAGGGACGATTCTTGAGCGGTGCGACCCGGAATTTGTAGAGATCTACCGATCGGCAGATATGATCATCAGCAAGGGGCAGGGAAACTACGAAACACTGAGCGAGGAAGCAGGTTACATATTCTTTCTGCTCCTGGTAAAGTGTCCAGTGATCGCAGCCGATCTCGGTGTTAAGATCGGGGATGGTGTGCTCCTATCGGCACCGTGAGCAGGTTATCAGGGGCTGTGGGTACTCGGGCACTGTCGCTTTTTCAAGTGAAATCGCCATACCCTTGGATTTTACCGCAGAGCGCGCGGAGAACGCGGAGGTTTGAAGCAGTCTCAAAACTCTGCGCCCTCCGCGTTCGGCCTTCGGCGCTGCTTCGCAGACAGCGGTGATGAAACACTCGGATTTTCAGACAGTGCCGGTAATCGCGTCTTCTCAGTCTGCCTCACATATACAAAACTTTTATATTGTTTCATACTCGATAACTCTCCATCATGGAGACCAATTTCATAAAGCGGCACAAGGATTCCAATACTTTTATCATCGAAGGGTCGTCTTTTTTTGACATACCTGTGCATCTGAATGGTAATCTGATCGTTGGTGACAACACCGATTTCTGGAGCGACCTTGTCGTTACCGGGTCTCTTGAACTGAGGAAATATGTTACAATTAAGGGCTCGGTGCGTGCAGCAAGTGCGATCATCGGCGCACATTCAATAATCGGCGGGGGGGTTACGACAGAGCAGGACTGTACCGTGCTCGATCACGCCATGATCGGCGGGAATATCACAGCAGGCGGAGATGTCATGCTCCGACCGGACATCAGAGCCGGAATCGTGGATGCAGCAGGCAACATCGAGGTCACAGGCAGGGCTTACGTCAAGGAACTGCGTGCAGAACAGAAGATCATCGCAAGGAAAGATATGCTGTAACGATGTTGTCACAGTCAGAAGTTTCGCAAATAGTAATAGATTCTCACATCATCTACACAAAGCGTACCGGTGATGTCACAAAGAGGATCGATTACGATTACAAGCGGTGCTGCGGCTGCGGCATCTGTGTCGATCTCTGCCCCACGGGTGCGCTCGAACTCGGCGATATGTGTGCCATCGGAACAGGACTGGATGCGCCGCCTGTGCTCATGGATCCGGATAAATGCTCGTTTTGCGGGATGTGTGCCGCATTCTGCCCGACAAAAGCAGTTAAGATGGATATCGATGGGAAAGACGCCGTAAAACGGGAATGCTATCCGCACATCGAGCCAAAGGCACAGCCAAACGAGTCCTGCCTCCCATGCAGTTTATGCGAGCAGGTATGCAGTTCGGATGCGATCACAGTCGAGTACACATTCCCGAAGAAAGAGGAGATCGCACCGCTCAAGGAGGGTGTGACCGGCGAGATCAGCATCGATACGGAGAAATGCAACTTTTGCGGCATCTGCGCATACTTCTGCGATGCGTTCATCCTGATTCCAAAGGATAAGGGCGAGATAATGCCTGTCGATCTGGCAACGGCTCCGCCGTCGACGCTTGCGTTACCGTTCGAAAACATCTTAATCGATGAGGTGGCTTGCGATTACTGCGTGCTCTGCGAGGATATCTGTCCAGAGGATGCAATCAAAGTCACCGGCACGAGAGAGGTGGCTGCGCCCCGCGTATCAGGCACGCTATCGGTCAGTGATAATTGCGTTGCGTGCGGCTGGTGCAAAAGCGTCTGCCCTTACGATGCTATCGACGTTTTCAAGCCGTTCGAAGGGGAGATCCGGCTGATTGAGAACCACCTCATAAGATGCGACCCGCTTGGCTGCCATGCGTGCTTCAATGTCTGCCCTGCGAATGCATGGTACATCCCTGGTGATAAGAAGATCGCTATCTCGTCAGACCTATGCACCTTCTGCGGCGCATGTGAACGCGCATGCTGGCTCGATGCGATCGCTGTCGATCGAACCAGCGTCGTGCATACGCCTCTATGCGATACCGCGTGGAGCGAAGAGTGGAAGCAAGGGATTGAGAGCATCACCTCCGGGAAGCGGATGCACCCGGATCGCTCGCATGTGATAGTTGCGCCAGCGCCGGAGCGTGAGGCGGCTCCTGCGCCCAGGATGCCTGCCATCGATCCGGTCCTGCTTGACCGGGTGCGGGAGAGGATCGACCGGATCATACCGGTGCTTTCTGATGTGAAGACGAGGCGGGAGTGGGAGACGGCTCTTGCAGAGGGCTGCCATGACGTGGCAGGTTCAGCAGTCGAATAGCAGTGTCCCAAAGCCCGACCAAACAGTACCTTTTTTATGGTAGCAGCCAAAGACGTCGTGAGGAACACCATCATGAGAAAAAGAAAAAGTTATGACGATGCACCCATCGATTTCGACATCTTCGAGGATATGCTCGATGATCTGATCGATCGTATCGACGAGATTGGCGATACCGTCCCGATGGTGTATGGATTTTCTATAACCAAGCGCCCGGGGGAGGCGCCCGAGATTTTCGAGTTTGGAAGCCACCCGATGATCGATGATCCGGTTCCTGAGGGGCACAAACCATTGCTTGAAATCTTTGAAACCGATGATTGCGTGCAGGTGGTTGCCGAACTGCCCGGCATCGACAAGGAAGATGTCTCGATGGATGCCACCGAAAATACGCTTGCGATACGGGTGCTCATCGAAGACCGTGAGTTTGTAGAGACGATCGAACTTCCGGCACGCGTTGATCCGTCGAGCGCCACTGCGAGCTATCGTAACGGCGTTCTCGAGGTCGCCCTTGCGCGGACTGGGGATGCCAGGACCCGGATAGAGCTAACGTAACATGAAAAACGATGTCTGCGTACTCGTACCTACACTTAACGAGGCAGAGACGATCGCTGACATCGTAACGAAATTTCTTGCAGACGGCTATCAGGTGCTGGTGATCGATGGACATAGCACCGATGATACCCGAGAACTCGCTGCGGGCGCGGGCGCAGAAGTTATCACCCAGACAGGAAAAGGGAAGGGGCAGGCAATCCAGCAGGCGTTTGCCACTATCGAAAGTGAATACCTGGTGATGATCGATGGCGATGGTACATACCTGCCGGATGAGGTTGATGTGGTGCTTGCGCCGGTATTGAGTGGCGGGGTGGATCACGTCATCGGGAACAGGTTCGCCAATTTCTCGCGGGGCGCGTTTACAAGACTGAATCTGGTCGGGAACAAGATTCTGAACAAGATGTTCGGCATCATCTACGGGGACTGGCTCAACGATATCCTGTCCGGTTACCGTGCTTTCAATAAGAAAGCATATAAAGGGATTGAACTGAACAAAACCGGATTTGAGATCGAAACCGAGATCACGGTCGAATGTGTCAAGAAGGATTTAAGGATCGCGGAGGTCCCGATTACATATCTGCCAAGGTGCGAGGGCGCACCAACGAAACTAAACCCATTCAAGGACGGGATCAGGATCGGAATGACCATATACAAACTTGCGAAACTGTACAATCCGATGTTCTACTTCGGAGTGTTCGGAGCGATCTTTATGCTTTTCGGTGTCGGAATCGGCATCTATGTGGTGAATGAGTGGCTCTATGGAATAACGCACGTCCTGCTCACGATTCTTTCGACGCTCGTTATCATCATCGGAATCCAACTATTCATCTTTGGCTTGATCGCGAACCTGATTGCAGCACTGCACCGGGAGATTCTGCGAGAGATCAGGCGCAAAATGCGCGACATGCCGGAACAGGAAAAGGATTGACCAGATAGAATGATCATGAGGGTTTTAGGGCTTTATAAGAATCGCTGCGCCTCTCTTAACCCCAATATCCTCGACTTTATCGGCAATATCGGCAACCGTGCCTGTGACGATCTCTTCATCGTCCCAGGAGGCATGGTACACCACAGAAACCTCGGTATCCAGAGGATAACCGACAATATCCATGATCTCCCTGATGTATCGTGATCCGATGAAGATTGCCATTGTCGAGGCAGTGGCAGCGCCGTATCCGGACAGTTCCTCGATCGATCCGGATTCAAATCGGTAATCATCCCGCCACGGCTCTCCGGCAGGACGTATGACGATCAATGTCTGATCTTTTGTAAGTTCGGTCTCAAGCGATGCAGCGACCGCGGAGAGCGACGAAACGCCAGGAACGATCTCCGCCTGAATCCCTTGTTCTGCGAGCGCACGCAGGTACACAGACGTCCCCTCGAAGAGTAAGGGGTCCCCGCTATGCAGTTTCACAACCGTCCTTCCTCTGCTGACTTCCTCGACGATGTACGCTATAACCTCCTCAAAACTCAGATCCCAGCTGTTTATCTTCTTTCCATCCGAGAACTCAAGCATCTCCGGATTGATTGAGGAACCAGGGTATATGATCGTGTCCGCGTCTTCGACCAGTCTCTTTCCCTTGACTGTGATCAATCCGGCATCGCCAGGACCTGCGCCGATGAAAGATACGCCCATATATCCATCTCTAAAATAACTCGTATTCCAGCCGTTTCTTGTCAGGATCGTAGATGCAGGTCGGATCTCCGCCATAGAAATCGTCTCCGTAGAAATACGCCTTCTGGCGGCAGCCTCCGCAGACATCCAGATAATCGCACCGTCCGCATGTGCCTGCAAGCGTCATCCTTCGCTCCCTGATCTCGAGCAGTTGTTTTCCCGGGTGTTCGTTCCAGATCTCATTGAACGGACGCTCTCTGACATTACCAACCGTCATCTGCGGTGTAAAATGGCACGGATTCACATTTCCGAGATAGTCCACATTCGCAACCTTGTTTCCGATCGAGCAGCCGCCTGAAATCGTCAGAAGTTCCCTGACCTTATCGAACCGCTCTGGATCCTCCCGTTTCAGGCGTTCAAGGATGTAAACCCCATCCATCGGCGAATCCGTCGTCAATATCTCGATCTCCTTGTCCCGAAGTTCGATTGCACTGTCATAAAGATACTTGAGCACCTGCGTCCGCTGCTCCTTCGTGACGTCCAGCTCCATGATCCCTTTTCCGCGCCCGGTCGGCACGAGGTGGTAGAGGCAGAACCTTGGTATCTCTTTCTCGACGCAGAGATCAAGCAGTTTCGGAACTTCCTGCCAGTTTTCCTTGTGTATCGTAATACGCAGCCCTGTTTTAAGTCCTGCTTCCTGCGCGTTCTTTATTCCTTCCATCGCGCGGTCAAAAGCCCCTTTTACGCCGCGGAACGCATCGTGCATCTCTGCATTGGCTGCATCCACGCTAACCCCGACATACCTGATATCTGCCTCTGCCAGCAGCGCAGCCACTTCTGGTGTGATCAGTGTTCCGTTTGTGGATACCACCATCCGAACACCCTTCTCTTTCGCATGGAAGGCAAAGGGAAAGAAATTTTCACTGATGAGCGGCTCTCCGCCTGTTGCGATGAGCATCGGTGTGCCAAACGAAGCCATCTCATCGATGAAGCGTATTCCTTCTTCGAGCGTCCATTCATCGGGATGTTTCGACCTTGCATCCATATAGCAGTGTTTACACGAGAGATTACACTCGCGAGTGATGTTCCACATGATGATGGGCTTGATCTCGGAAGAGAACCTGATCAAGTCGTCCGGTGCCTCTGCACATGCGAGCTCCCTCGCACGCATCGCCTCCCAGACTGTGGCGCGGTCTGCCAGTACCTTTGAGAAGATGATCATGCCACTCCTTCTGGACGCTTCTGTGATAA
>DASC01000178.1 GCA_002503595.1 Candidatus Methanogaster sp. UBA203
TTCATATAGCCGAAAGTCATGTATCATACAATACATGAATCTATCCAAACCTAAGCAACTTTTTTAAACTTAAATGTTTGTTTTTGCATTTTAAAATATATTTCTCCTCTCTTTTTTAATTCTTCCGCTATCTTTTCTTTTTTCTTTTTCCATTTTGGGGATAATGGACTTGGCTTCATCTTAATTCACCTGAGCTATTTTTAATCAATTCTTTTAATAACCCATCTTTAATTCTATAATTTTCCTCTTTTTCTTTTTCATACATTTTATTGATTTCATCCATTAATACATCTTCATTCCTAATTTCTACTTTTGTACCGTCTTTTCTAAATAAAATAATATCGGTTTTTAATCCGACTCCTGTCGGAGCTTCAGCCCATTTCTTCGCTTTGTATGCAAAAAGCAAACTTTCGATTTCTGACATCGTAACTTCATAGTTATATTGATCAAAATACATCTGCGAAAATAATGAGCCCGAACCTATTGATCCCATTCCAAAATTAGTTGCGCAGATCGTACTCCCTTCTTCGGTTATATACATAACTTTTGCTTTTTTATCTTTATCGAAACCAGCAACAATACATCCGAACTCTAATCGGAATTCCATGAGCCAACCATAAATATAGCCCCTGACCTCCTCCGGAACAATCTCAGAATTCGAAAAAAAGTCATCCCATGATATTCCAGCCACTCTAAAGATTTCATCACTGACTGTTGCATTCCTTGTATCTTTAACGAAGTCTGATATGGCGTCCACGATTTCATCAAAATCGAAAATGGTAGGTATGAGTAGCGAAGTAGCCATATCCGCATATAATGCCGATCCGGCGAACCCAACCCCAAGATTGCCTCTCGAACTAATTTTTGGCGAATTTCCCTCAAATTCATAGCTCGGAAAGTCCTCTCCAAAGGATCTGGTCAATAACCTATCTGCGATTATAATAATGGTCTCGCCACCATTAGCGATCGATGCTTGGACTAACGTCATATACGATACCTACTACTACAACCAAATATATCTTTTCGTTTGAGGTGGCTGTCAACTTACCTGTTGTTAGACTCGATACTTCGGTTTTCCGGATTTTTAAAATTCGAAACACCAAACATGAGACTTGAATTGATGGCGAATTCAAAATAGCGCACAACACAAGATGACATGGCGCCCCCATCAGACACCCGCCGCCAATACCACCCGCACGCATCTTTTTATCCAATTGCCGCCAACACCAGAGTCATGGGAATGACCATCGCTGAAAAGATCCTTGCAGCACACGCCGGCAAAGATAGCGTATCGCCAAAGGAGATCGTGGACGCAAGGATCGATTATGTCATGGTAAACGACGTGACCGGGCTTCCTGCGTTCGAGGTCTTCGAAGAGTTCGATGCCACGCCGATCCTTGAGAAGACGGTGCTGATCCAGGACCATTACGTGCCGAACAAGGATGTGGCATCGGCAGAGCAAGCAAAGTCGATGCGCGAGTTTGCCAGAAGATATGGGATCAAGAACCATTTCGATGTCGGTCGGGGCGGCGTCTGCCACCAGATCATGATCGAAGAGGGTTTTTCCGCCCCCGGGCGGCTGATCGTGGGCGCAGACTCGCATACGTGCAGTTACGGCGCACTTGGCGCACTCTCGACAGGTATCGGATCATCGGAAGCCGCATCCGCAATGGCGACAGGAGAACTGTGGTTCAAGGTTCCTGAGACACAGAAGTTCGTCGTTGACGGAGAACCTGGCAAATACGTGATGGGAAAGGACATCATTCTTCACATTATCGGAGATATCGGAGTTTCCGGTTCTCTTTACAAGTCGATGGAGTTTTACGGCTCTGCAATCGAGTCGCTCCATCTATCTGACAGAATCACGATCTCGAACATGGCGATCGAGGCAGGCGCAAAGTGCGGGATCATCCCGCCGGACGAGGCGGTCTTCGATTATCTCAAGAACCGTGTCATCGGGGAGTATTCGCCGGTTTACGCAGACGAGGATGCGGAATACGAGGATATATTCGAATACGATGCTTCCGAGATCGCGGTGCTGGTTGCAACGCCGCATCTTCCTGAGAACGTGACCCCGGCATCCGAAATCGATGTGCAGATCGATCAGGCGTATCTCGGATCGTGTACCAACGGCAGGATCGAGGACCTGCGTGCTGCAGCCGCGGTGCTCAAAGGGAAGAGTGTACACACGGATGTCAGGATGATCGTGGTTCCGGCAAGCAAGAGCATTTTTGAGCAGGCTATGCGAGAGGGGCTTCTCAAGGTATTCATGGATGCGGATGCTTATGTCGCAGGACCGACGTGCGGCGCATGTCTCGGCGGTTACATGGGCGTGCTTGCAGAGGGTGAGCGGTGCATCAGCAGTACGAACCGCAACTTCATCGGCAGGATGGGGCATCCGAATTCAGAAGTCTATCTTGCGAATCCGGCAGTGGTTGCAGCAAGCGCGGTTACCGGGCGGATAACCGATCCTGAAGATCTTTTGGAGAGGTGACTGCGATGGAAAAATATATCAAAGGCAGAGTATGGCGATTTTCAGAGAACGTGGACACCGATCAGATCATTCCAGCGATATATCTCGTGACTGGCGACAAGCAGGAACTTGCAAAGCACGCATTCGAGAATGTGAGACCGGACTTTGCAAAGGACGTCTCAGATGGTGACATCATCGTTGCCGGACCCAATTTCGGCAGCGGATCCTCAAGGGAACATGCACCCCGCGCTCTACTTGGAGCAGGGATCAGATGCGTGATCGCGCCGAGTTTCGCACGGATATTTTACAGGAACAGCATCAACATCGGGCTGCCGCTTGTCGAGTGCGACGTCGATGCAGCGGATGGGGACGTTCTTGCTATCGATTTTGAGGACGGGAAGATCGTGAATACGAATACCAGCGCGGGATACACATTCCCTTCGCTTCCTGAGTTCCTGGTAGATCTGCTCGATGCCGGGCTTATCGAGAATACGAAGAGGAAACTTACGAGAACGGGATGAAAGACCCTGTAAACAACTTCGAAATCCCATCCGAATGGATAAAGCGCGCTACCCTCCCTGAAGACGAACTGAGAGCAGGCATATCAGGCGGCAGGCTCGTGCTGCTTGCTGACGGCTCGGTGTTGCGTAGAGGGTATACCACAGGAACGACTGCGGCAGCAGCGGCAAAGGCTGCCGTGCTATCGCTCAAACGTACAATCAATCACGTCACGGTCCTGACACCTGCTGGAATCGAGGTGACGCTGCCGGTCTCGGCATCAGGCGGCAGGGCATCTGCGATCAAGGACTGCGGGGATCACGGGTTCGATGTCACAGGCGGGATCGAGATCGTGGCAGAAGCGCATGAACATACTCAATATCGCAGGGGGTTTTTGCGGAATCACCGCCGAGAGCGCAAGCGTTCGCGGAGACTCCGCACCCTCTGCGCACTCCGCGGTAAATCGCCACAACGTATTGAGCAGGCACAAGCGCATGAATCGGGCGGTGCTGACGTGGATGATGGCATCTCGATTGCAGCAGGGAGCGGCATCGGGGTTAAGAGAGGTGTGCCTGCGATCAATCCGGCGCCGATGAAGCAGATACGCACCGCAATCGCAGAAGCTGTACGCGAGATTGGCATTTCCGGCGCAGACGTTCTGATCTCGGTTCCGAGAGGCGAGGAGATCGCTCTTGAGACGCTGAATAGCAGGGTCGGGGTCATCGGAGGGATATCAATACTCGGAACCACAGGTTTTGTCGAGCCGTGGAACGAGCACCTACTCGAGACGAAGCATGAACTGATACAGCAGGCAGAGCGGGTGGTGCTGACCACCGGACGCCTCGGCATGAGATACTCGAATATGCTGTTTCCGGATCACACGGTTGTCATGGTTGGAAACCGCATTCCAGAGGGACTCGATGCTGCAAAGGATAAAAGCGAAGTAATCGTCTGCGGACTTCCCGGACTGATCCTGAAATGGATCGATCCTGATGTATTGCGCGGATCAGGCAGTCTCACGACCCAGGAATTGATCGACCGGAACCCTGCTGACGCACGGATCGACCGGACGCTTGCCGCTGCAAAAGAGGGTGCTCCGGGTGTGCGCATCGTCCTATTAAACCGTGACGGCTCGATACTGCGGGACTATACACCCTAAAACCGGATATCAGCGTTCCTACCCGCATCCTCGATATCGGTTGATCTACGATCTGTATAGTACCATCGACAGAGTGATCGCTAAGATAACATTGGCTACACACAGCGCCATTATCAGCAGGTATAAGACAGGCACATTCAGCGAAAAGACGTCGCGCCATCTGATTCGCATCAGATCTCCCCAACTTGCATCGAATACGTTTTCAGGCACTGCTTCTTCGATATCCTCCAGTTCTATGACTGCATTCACCGATGTTTCGAGAATCTTTTCAGTCTGCGGGTCAAATATGCCGGATCTCGCCAAGTAAATCGAAACAGACGCCATCCGCTGGACATCATTGTCCACACCTCTTAACATCTTCACGAATCTGCCGAACATATCGTGCGACATGGCTTCTTTCATGTCATCGAAGACGACCACACATCTGCCAAATTCCCCGATTGCGTTGTAGATCGAACGGAGCATGCAGTCATAGTCTGCCGAGTCCAAGCAGTGGACCACGTCGTCGTTGCTGCCGGTTCCACCGCTGATCATATCGATGAACAGCATGTTACCGGTCAATTTGTAAACCTTTGAGTCGTATCTGGACTGGAGTGCTCTGACAGTATCCGGAGGGTGTTTGTAGCAGACCCAGATCACGCCCTCGACAGGAGTGTTCAGGCACACCTGATAAACCGTTTCGTAGAGATCCTTCTCCTTGTGTCCATACAGCAGCACGCTTCCATGAGAGAATATGTCCTCGAATGATTCCATTACACTTTACCCCTTGCTTAATCATCTGGCATTCATGTAATAAATATATAACCCCCTCCCTCCTGCACCCTCCAGACTGGCAGCCCCAAACAGGCAGAAGTTTTATATGAATCTTTGTTAATTAGCTAAAAACGAGTATTTACCACGGCTTGAAACATGACTCCCACCCCCTTCCTTCTGATAGACAACAGCGTTCATAATCAGGACATGTACTATGCGACCCGGTTCCTTGCGCCAGATCAATTTTTATATTTGAGATCGGGAGACGAGGAGATTCTCATGGTGCCGGAGATGGAACTCGGTCGCGCCCGCAAGGAATCGCGGATCAGCGATATCCGTACGACAGCGGATTACCGCGTAATCGAGAAACTGAAACAGTACGGGCGAGACCGTGCGCAATCTCGGGTCATATCAGAACTGCTGCACGACGAGGGCGTAACCGAAGTCACGGTCCCGCATAACTTCCCGGTATTCCTTGCAGACGAATTGAGAGGTGACGGATTCAAGATCACCCCTGTACAGAGCCCGATCAAAAAATTGCGATCCGTAAAGACGAGAGAAGAGATCGAATGGATCAAAAAGGCACAGATCTGCTGCGAAGCTGCCATGCAGAGTGCAATCGATCTGATACGGAGAGCAGATATCAGAAGAGGCGTCCTGACAGACTCCGGCTCTGACCAGCCATTGACGTCCGAGCAGGTCAGGACGGCGATCGAACGTGCTCTGCTCGACTGCGGCTGCGAATCAGAAGGGACGATCGTTGCAGGCGGGAAGGACGCAGCCGATCCGCACAACGCCGGCAGAGGCGCACTGCGGGTAGACGAGAGCATCGTGATCGATATCTTCCCCCGGCTTAAGATGGAGCGGTACTACGCGGATATGACCCGCACGGTTGCGCGAGGCAGCCTATCGCGGGCACTATCCGGGATGTATGATGCCGTGCTGGATGCGCAGACTGCTGCGCTTGGGGTGGTGCGGGCAGGAGTATCTGGTGAGGAGGTTCATGATGTGGTCTGCGGCGTCTTTGAGGATGCCGGGTACAGGAAACTCTTCATCCACTCGACAGGGCATGGAGTCGGGCTGGATGTCCATGAGGCGCCCCATATAGGCGTCGGCGGCGAGATGCTCAAAGCCGGGAATGTGATCACCATCGAGCCCGGGCTGTACGATCCCGAGATCGGTGGCATCCGGATCGAGGATCTGGTCGTGGTAACGAAATCCGGATGCGAGAATCTTACCACGATTGGGAAGGGTTTTGTGGTGTGATTCAGCCGGGCGTGCTCGCATCGTCGCTTCTGTGGTCCCTCTCACTATGCTAATTCAGCTGCACATCAGCGGGTTATGCCGGCGGATTGAATGTGCGGTTCAGCAGCAGGACATGGTCTAAAAATCCGAGTGTTTTATCACCGCGGAATACGAAGTATCGCCGAAGGCAGAACGCGGAGGGTGCAAGAGTTTCGAGACCGTATTCAACC
>DASC01000175.1 GCA_002503595.1 Candidatus Methanogaster sp. UBA203
GGCGGCGGTGGCGGCGACGGCACATACCCACCAGGATGGGGTGAAACTCCAACACCAACCGCAACCTCGGCACCGGCAGCAGCAGAACCAACCGTAGCGTCGACCGGGGCACCAACAGAAGCCCCGACTAAGGCGCCCACGAAAACCCCGACAGTGGCAGCAACGGAAATCGCAACCACAAAGATGAAGAGCGAAGGCATTCCCGGGTTCGGAGCAGTGTTAACGGTGTTTGCGATCGCTGGACTGCTTGTGGCTACCTATCTGGTAATGCGGCGCAGAGAGTAAACGAACACGCGAATAAACGAAGGGAGGCATCTCCCTTCGCCGTTCTTCTTTTTTCACAATTCCCAGTATCTTCGAATTCAAGAGAATTTCAGCCATGACACCTAAATTTAACCAATCTCTATATTCCAGGTCACTGCCTGACTGAACATTGTCCCGTCTACGTGGTCTGCCCATCGCACGACGAGCCAAAGTTATGCAGAAGAGATCTGCGAGTTCGGATGCATCAGATGCGGAATCTGCAAGAAGAACTGCCCCGAAGGCGCAATCAAGCTCGTCGCAAAGGTTGCCGTGATCGATCAAGAGAAGTGCACCGGGTGCGGGATGTGCATCGATGTGTGCCCGAGGAACGCGATCATGAAGTTGTGAGTTTGAGTTGCGGTCGATCCTGACCTACTCAAACTCGGGTGATCCCTTTTCTATATATATGCTTCTCGAAAGTCCTTCGGCAGCCGCAGCAGAAGCAGTTCCTTTTTTTCCATCTGCTCTGACCCATCACCGGTCCGGAAATCTCAAAAGTACCTGATCTGATACCTGTACCCCTGCTCCACCAAGAAGAGCTGGCGATTGTTCCCGAACGTCTGTTCAACGGTGCCCTTCGAGACCAGTGTGTAGAAATGGGATGCATGTTCTTTCGGACGAAGAATGCGCCCCAATCGTTGCGCTTCCTCCTGACGCGAACCATAAGTACCGGATATTTGAATCATGACACTGGCGTCAGGCAGATCCACGGAGAAGTTTGCGACCTTGGATACCACAAGTGTGTTGATGCGCCCCTCCCTGAACTCATCGTAGAGCTTCTCCCTATCATCCTGTTTGGTCTTGCCTGTGATAATCGGAAGCTTTAGTGATTTGGCAAGCTTCTCTATCTGCGAAATGAATTGACCGATGATCAGGATGCTCTCACCTGCGTGGTTCTCTAATAGTTCACACACAAGCTCTTTTTTGCGCTCGTTCTCTGCTGCGATGCGAAACTTGGCGCGTTTGTCGGCATGTGCGTACGTAAGCTCTTCTGCAGGTGAAAGATGGACGCGATACTCGGTACAGATGGCTTCTGCGATATAGCCGCGACTCTCAAGCGTCTTCCACGGGACATCATATCGCTTTGGTCCGATCAGTGCAAAGACATCGTCCTCCTTGCCATCTTCGCGTACCAGTGTCGCAGTCAGCCCGAGCCGCCGTCTGGCTTGAATTGCCGTTGTTGCCCGAAATACCGGAGCCGGGAGTATATGCACCTCATCATATATAATTAGCCCCCAGTTATGCTCGGTAAAGATCTTCAGGTTGTGAAGCGGACTATCCTTCGTTTGACGATGTGTCAGCATCTGGTATGTGGTGATCGTGATCGGCTTAATCTCTTTGATGCGTCCGGTATACTCGCCGATGTCCGCTTCGTTGATGTGAGTCTTGGAGAGAAGTTCATCGCGCCACTGCGCAACAGAGATATTATTGGTGGCGATGATCAACGTGTAGGTTGATATCTGAGCTATCGTTCCAAGCCCTATAATCGTCTTGCCTGAACCGCATGGAAGAACAATCACTCCACTGCCACCGGTCGCATCTCCTGCACAGTAAAAGAGATCTATAGCCTCCTTTTGATAATCGCGCAGTGCAAATGAGTCGCCGTCAAGATCAACGTCGCGCAAAGTGATGTCGAACCGTTCACCGTCCAGATATCCGCACAGGTCCTTGACAGGGTAGCCTGCCTTTATCAATGCATGCTTAAGATCGCCGCGTCTTGCTTGTGGTATGAAGAGTCCGGGGAGGCTGCCGTTATCTGCCCAGAAGTCTTCTAATGACTCATTGTTACGGATTCGTTCCAGAATACGGGAGTCTGTAACAACAAGCTCCAGGTAGTCCTCTGCGGCTTTGGCTTTCTGTAACACCAGCTTGCCATAAGTCTCATACCACTCCCTCATATCGACGATGACGTTTGACGGAACGCTGTAACGCGAGAAGTTTTCGAGACCGCAAGTGATCTCTTTAAACGGCACATCCAGTGCTGCCGCATTCCAGAGCGAGAGCGGTGTTACCCGATACGTATGGATAAATTCTGGCGATTTTACCAGCTCTGCAAAGAGAGATAGAAAATCCCGGCATTCTACGTACCCGGGGTGCCCGACCTCGAGCATCAACGTGCGATCGCTCTGGATTATGAGCGGCTTCTGTGGCTGTGAGCTCATAGAATATCCTCGGTTTTGATTACGTAATCTAACAGTTTCTTACTGACTTTCTTTACCTCTGATTCGTAACGCTTGTCAAAGGAGAGTGTCAATTTGCCCCAATCTGCAGCAACCGGGCATCTGGCAGCTATAAGTCCGTTGCGGAATTCTTCCATCAATTCTTTTGCCGGAAAGTGAAATGTGATCCGGACTTCCCGTTTTATCGTCACACGTTTCTTTGCTTTTGCTTTTGCCTTCGTTTTTGATTTTGAAACGCTCAGGTCCTGTCTGGGAAAGGCCGTGTCTGCACCGTCCGGGAGGCGCGTAAAAGCCGAAGAGCGATGTTTTATGCGAAGAGGGATCAACTCCTTCTGCAGAAGATGCGCAAACAACCGGTCAGGCGAATGCACGATCTTAATCGCAGGTGTTATGGATTCAATTGTGAATTCGCCGATTTCGGGCAGATTGCGGTCGCCCTCGAGAAGCACAACATTCTCATAGAGAGTAAACGCGTCCGATGCTCCAACCCATTCGTCGAGTTCGATTCGAACATTTTGTGGCAGTTTCTGACCGCTCATTTTCTCCAGGAGCTTGATCACATCAAAATCTTCTCTTTCGCTTAATTGGGTCAGGACCTTCTTTTTTCGAAGTTTTAAGATGTTTGTTCTGTCCTTTGCTACAACATCCGCAAGTTTTGTCAGTTGCGCAAGAATCCGAACCGGATACAATTCCGATTCCACGTGCACCTCGAAATTCGGCTGCACTGTAACTTTGGGCTCTATGATGTCACCGCTCATCACGTGCAGGAACATATCATTGACCCGAAATGCCAGAAGCCGATTCATTTCGGGCAGGCGTCCCTTATACTTTGTTTCGGAATAGGCGACCTCGATATATCCTAAAATAAGGGGCAATCCTTCGAGGAACCGTTCCACAAAGCGACCTTCCACTCGCTCAAACGCATCCGCATCACCCTCTGAAATCTGCATCCCCATACCCCACTTCTCTTTTTGCTCCTGAAAGTTGCCATACCGACCCTTCTCTGCATACCCTTCATGTGGATATTTGGGATTCTCCGGAATGAGAAAGAATGGATGATGTTCTTTCAGATATCGGATCAATGAGGAGGTAGTATACCAGACACCGGGCGTACAGGATTGTAAAACCTTAATAAGAAACCGCCTTACACTGGTAAAATTGAGTCCGGGCATAATGCCAGTCGCTGATCCCCAGGTCGAGAACCCTGATAGCCTGCCAAGCACACTTGTATCATAAAACTCATTCATACCATCAAGATAATTTTTTGCTAATACGTCCTGAAGCTTCTTCTCCTGCTCGATTAACGGTAAACCAATGAACTCTTCATATCTTTTGGTATCGACGTTGATGTAATTGTCAGGAAATGACGGTTCACTGCTGCAATAGCCCATATACCGCCCCTCGGTGTCGTAGTTTGTGAACTTGAATGCAAGCGCCAGTTCATCGACATAAGTGATCCACTCAGAATGCCCCTCTGCCTCTACTTCTTCCCGTAGATAAGAATTGCTCATGAGTTTTGCCAATCGCTTTTGATCGGACTTGTTCAACTCATTACTCCGGTGTAACCGTTTTACATCGCGCTCTCTCACATACTCAACGAAAGCATGTAGATCATGGCGCAGATCGCACTGGTTGGAAACGATGCTCAGTTCGTCGATATCTGCCCGGGTTAAGTCTGGTTTTGGTCGCATCACCCATTCCTCGCCTTCTTAATCACATGCCCTGACGCTCCCACTATTTTCTGTATCGCGGGAAGAACGCCACAGGGAAATGCGATATAATCATCCGGAAGTGATACAAGTTGCGAACCGGTGCATGACTTTTCGATCTGCACCTTGAGGCTCAGATCTTTTACCTGTGCAACCATCAGGTCTTCATGAATGATCTGTTTACCCCATCTCGCCTCAGCAATCTCGATTGCGGTGCGAAAACCAGATGAATTCTCCCTGAGCCACTCAAAAACACCTTCTTTTCGAACCGTCGTGAGCGCATTCCCTATCTTGATTGTATTTGCGGTCGCTCGCAGATTGGCGTTATGAATATCCAGGAGTGCAACCGAAGCCAGCACTTCCAGTACGGTATAAGGGATTTTCACCAGATCCAACACTACTGTACCGTCAGGCGCAATCTGTAGGTACTGTTCAGGCGTTGGTGAGGTCGCATCTTCTAAGGGATCATCAGGTAACCGGTAGTATGCTGTTTTATCCGCCACGACTTTTACAAGGCAGCCCCACTCCCAGCCAGCCTCGCAGATCTGTTCGCAGGGGTGATTTACATCATCTCCTGTAAATATCTTGAGTATCACTGCGAGGCTGTCTGCGGGTAGCCATTCATGCTCACCAAGTTGTGAGATTGCATAGAGTGCAACATCAACAGGAGTCATATCATGGCTCGGATAACTCTGGTAACCCCGCGTCTTGGTATCAGTTTTAACGGACGCACGCAAGCAGGCTTGCTGCCAATCCAACAGGTATTTTGCTCTGAACTGTTCGCCTCCGACAGACAGATTACCATCTTTGATTGTGAGTTTGAACGATCTTCTGTTTGAGTTTGATAAAGGAGATGGTCTCTGCCTCCCTCCCGCAATCTCAAGCAGTTTATCACGCAGTACTTCTCTCTTGAAATCCCCGGCTTCTCTGAATTTAGAAGCCTTGACGAGGGGTGGAAGAAACTCTCCGAATTCCGGAGGAAAAGAGAATCGTAAGCGTTCCATCTTGGTAGACTTGCTATATGTTTCTCCCTCTATGACGATGAGCACACCCTTCCGCACCAGATTATTCTTCGCTTTTTTGAATGTTTCTTTATACCGCTTGGTAAAAGTCATGTGATGATACCCGTTTGGGGATTCTGCGCAACCGTATAGTCTCTCGAAGTACGCGATACCAACTTCTTTCTTTATCTTATTGAGCAAGTGGAGGAATACAACTTCCTTGTAGGTTAATGAGTCCAGTACTTCCTTTATACCAATCGTGGAGATGAAGAAGTTCTCAAAGACGTCACGAGAAGTCGCCTCTTTGGCAGAAAAACCACGGCTTTTGCAGATCGCCTTGATATCGGAGTCATTGATATCGCTTTTGCACATCTGCTTCAGCATACCTTGCGTATCCATTCAATCACACCTCTTTTTGGATATATCTTAAGTCCATGTGTCGATGACTTTTGTCCCTTCTTTTTAGACGCGGGGCATCAATTATAATACTTACCAGGTCTCGTGGATTTTACACAATTTGTGAAGATGTTCACCCAAAAATACCTGGACGTCGAAATCATCCGGCTGGTCATGGATAACCCCAACACCCACAAGGACAAGTTATGGCTCTCTGGTAATTCTGCAG
>DASC01000027.1:0-497 GCA_002503595.1 Candidatus Methanogaster sp. UBA203
GACAGATACCTCTACATCACGCCACGTGTTCGGATCGTTTGCAGCGTTATCCGCGATCCCGATGCTGTAGGTTCCTGGAGATGTGTTCTCACCGGCATAAATCGTTATCTCGTACGTAGCAGTCTCTCCGATATCGATGGTCTGCGATTCTACAGGAGATATGGAAATTCCCTCTGGCAGATCGCGGGGATATTTGAGAATGACTCCACCATAGCAGAGATTTCCATGATTTGTGGCAGAGACCGAGAACGTCTTGCTTGAGCCCTGATAGACCTCAACTGGCTGGACCTCTCCGATATCCACATAATCCTCGTATATCGAGCCGTCCTCGATAATCGAAACTGCCGGATGTGCGAGCACTGCAAGGAGTAGTGCTGCGCAGACGATTGGCTTTGCCATAGCGATGCTTATGTTAAACGTTGCAATAAGGTTTACTGTTGCGACTCACAGGGTCCGGGGACACTGCATCCAGCGGGGTTCAAGCACCAGCCCCGGGC
>DASC01000027.1:530-7990 GCA_002503595.1 Candidatus Methanogaster sp. UBA203
GTGTTAATCAGTGGCTGATAAGAGTTTTTAGCCACAGATTAACGCAGATTACACCGATTTCATCAATCTAATCGTTTCCATGTTCAGTGCTGATTTACCACAACCTGACTGAGCATGTTCGACGCAACCATAACTTACTTTACCAAGTACGGATAAAGCGGCACACAAATACGAGGCATCGATATGGAGATCAAAGGCGGCTACACAAAGAAGATACTGAATATCGACCTGACCAAAGGTAAATCGGCCGTAATCGATGTCGATGACGAGTTCGCGCTGAAATATGTCGGCGGCAGGGGCTGGGGTGCAAAGATCGTGCTCGACAATCTCATGAAGCACCCTGATCTAAAGCCGCTCGGTCCCGAGAACGTCATCGTGATCGCGCCGGGTCCGCTCTCTGGCTTGTACCTTCCGGCATCAGGCAAGAACTCATTCATATCGATCTCGCCGCTGACAGGCATATATGGAGATAGCAGTATGGGCGGGCTTTTCGGAGTGGAACTGCGGCAGGCTGGCTACGATGCGCTGGTCATCAAGGGCAGGGCGGATACGCTTTCCATGATCTGCATCGATGATGGTGATATTGATATCAAGAGCGCATCCGCTTATGCGGGCAAGACCAGTTCTGATACCGAGCGTGCGGTAAAAGAGGATTTGGGCGACATCGAGACCCGGGTTGCCGTGATCGGTCCTGCCGGAGAGAATCTCGTCAAATTCGCGTGCATCAACACCGAATGGAGCCGGAATGCCGGGCGTACAGGCATGGGCACAATCTTTGGCTCAAAGAACTTAAAAGCAGTAGCAGTCAGGGGCTCTCGCGACCTGCCCGTCCATGACATGGACGCGCTCATCGACGCAGGCGACCGGGCATTTGATTACCTGAAGAGCCACGATCTCTTCGAGTTGTGGCAGCAGCAGGGCTTGATGTCGGTCATCGATTATATCAACACAGCAGGTGCGATGCCGACCCACAACTTCAACGATGCCCATTTCGATGGCGCTGATACGATAAACGGCGATACGATGCTGAAATACAAGATCGGGGATACCTCCTGCTTCTGCTGCCCGATGTCGTGCGGAAATATATGTCTCGTCAAGGAGGGGAAGTATGCGGGAACCGTGACCGAGGGTCCTGAATATGAGACCGCATGTATGTTCGGCTCAAACGTCGGTGTAACCGATTTTGCAGCGATCCTGCGTGCAAATATGCTGTGCGACGACCTTGGCATCGATACCATATCGACAGGCAACCTGATCGCTGTTCTGATCGATGGATACGAACAGGGAATCCTCAATCGCGATGATCTGGACGGGATGACCTTGAAGTGGGGGGATGGCGATTCGGTTCTTGAGCTGATTGAGAAGATCGCATACAGGAAAGGTATCGGCAATATCGTGGCAGATGGAACTTACGGACTGATAAAGCATTTCCCTGACCTTGAAAATCTCATATCCCACACGAAAGGGCTCGCGATGACAGCTTATGATGCGAGAATAGGTGTCACGATGGCGCTCGGATACGGGACCTCTGATATCGGCGCACACCACACCAGGGCGTGGCCTCTTGCAAAGGAGATTGAACTTGGCAGCAACTGGACTCGACGAACGCGTCGATCTCGTGATCTACCACCAGACCGTGCGCCCGCTCTTCGACTGTCTCGGCGTCTGCCGGCTCCCGCGGATCGAACTCGGGCTCGATGAGCATATCTATGCAGAGCTATTCGCTGCGGCGACAGGAGTTCCATTAACGCTTGAGGATATGTTCGAGCGGTCAAGCCACATCTATGACCTCACACGCACGATCAACGTAAAACTCGGAGTCAGAAGGAAGGATGATTATCCGTCCGAGCGGGCATTCACGACACCGATCAAGACCGGACCCCACGCAGGCGAATTGCTGGATCGTGAGTATTTCGAGAGTGCGCTTACGATGTATTACGAAAAGCGGGGATGGGATGAGAACGGAGTCCCTACAGCTTTCACCGCGTGATCACGAAAACGTTATTACGCTTAACGCAAGTGGGATTATCATGCATCCGAACGGGAAGGTATATCTGGTTGGCTCCGGTCCTGGCGATCCTGAACTCTTAACGATCAAGGCGCTACGTCTTATTAAGGGGGCAGACGTGATCGTGTACGATCAACTGCCGGGACCTGAAATACTCGCGTCGCTTCCGAAAAGCGCGGAACTGATCGATGTCGGCAAATACGCAGGTGACCACACGCTTTCACAGGATGAGATCAACCGATTGCTGGTCGATTATGCATTGCAGGGGAAGACCGTGGTTCGTCTGAAGGGCGGCGACCCATACCTCTTCGGAAGGGGCGGCGAGGAAGCACTGGAACTTCGGAAAGTCGGGATCGAGTTCGAGGTGGTGCCTGGCATCACGTCCGCAATAGCAGTTCCCGCGTACGCAGGCATCCCGATCACGCACAGGGATAATGCATCGATGGTGACGATCATCACAGGGCATGAGCAGAAGAAAGCGGGATCGATGCTCGACTGGGAGTGGCTTTCGCGGTCGTTGGGCACGATCGTGATCCTGATGGGTGTGAGCACGCTTGGTACGTACATCCCGGAATTGATGCGGTACGGCAGTGACCCTGATACGCCTGTTGCGATAATCGAGCGCGGGACAAGAGATGATCAGGTGGTGACCACAGGAAGTTTAAGCACGATCGTCGGTATCGCAAAGGATCGCGGGGTTAAGGCGCCTGCGATTGTTGTGATCGGGGATGTGGTGCGGCTGCACGAGGTGCTGGGCTAGTCTGGATGAAACTTTAAACCAACACCAAAGTTTTTCTCGTTTAAAAGATCGCAATAACGTTTCAAACAATCTTCAGATCCTACACTATATCGTCCCGTGCAATTTCCCTGATACGCTCGACCCCCCCGATCTTATCAATCGTCTCTGCCACCGCATCGGGTACGAGATGTTCCCACTCCTCGCCAGAGAGCATCTTTTTTCGTACAATGGTTCCGGAATAGACCTCCCGCTGGTGCATCTGGGAACGCTTTACTGGAACTCCTGCCTCCTCGAACAACCGAAAAACGAGCGGGTTGTTTGTGTAGACGATCTCGAAATGCGGAGTCATCGATAGCACATGCGAGACCCAGACTGCATTTCTTTGGATATCCTCGATCGGGATTACGTAATAATCAATATCTAAATCTTTCAGCGAACGTGAGACCATAACTACACGTTCGCCTGCGGTAAACGGATTCTCTGGCTCATGGCTACGCTGTGCGCTGCCGATTCCGACGATGATTTCGTCGACCTCGTCGGCGATGTTGCCAAGTATGGTGTGGTGCCCTATGTGGTATGGCTGAAAGCGCCCGATATAAAAGGCACGGTTAATGCGCCTCGCCTTCCTTTGGCGCATTGCTCTTGTGCTTCATATCTGCAAGTTTCTTTATGAGGAACATTCCTGGCTTCGGATCATCCATGTATTCGATGCCCTTCACCTTGTTCAGGTACGTTTCACCGGTCTCGGTTCTGACGATTACAGAGTTCCAGCCGTCTGGCGCGCCGACCGATCCAACCGAGATATCTGCGTAGTATGCTGTGTAATCGAGACAGTGGTGACACGGATTGCGTGCGAGCGGAGCAACCTCCTTGATTGCGACGCTGTGAGCTTCAGGCTCCTCGCCGTTGTCACCGTTCTTGGTGTATGCCCAGAACTTGCCTCCTCCGAAGTCCATCTTCACGACTTTTGTGATATCGAGCCCCATGATGTTCGGGATGATGTTTTCGCGGAGTGCCTCGCTGGTGAAGCTCTCCATGCACAGGATGCCGACCACAAGTGCGATTCGGTCGGTCATGTTGTCACGCATGAGTGCTGCGGCGTGTGCCTGACAGGGAACTCCTACAACCGCGATCTTCTCGTACTTCTTCATCGCATCCTTAAGCTGCGCAAGAACAGGCGCTGAACTGTACTTCGTACCCTTTGATAAATCAACATCTGACGCCTTTGTCAGCATAAATGGCTCGATATTCCAGTCTCCATCCCGCTTGATACCGACAGCACAGTCGATCTCTCCCTGCTCGAATAAGGATTTGAGTATTGCTGATACGACCGCACCGTCCTGTCCCTCTAGCTCACTCTTCCCGCCTCTGAAGCTTCGGACGTTGTCAAACTCGTCTGTAGGGAATCCGTCCACGACAGGACAAACCCTTGAACAGGTCAGACAGTCCTCACAGACTTCACATGCTGCGCCGTGTATATAATATGTTAGATTATTCGGATCGCGTCTGCTTGCGCTCGGGACACGAGTCTCGTCTTCCGGCACCTCTGCTTCAGACTCTATGTGAACGGCGTTTAGGGGACATGCCGCTTCGCATGCCCCGCAAGCCGTGCAGACGCCATTTTCAATGACCTCTACAATTTTTGGCGGCAAATCACTCAGCCTCCAATGATCTCCTTTCCGATCAGCTTGATCGCCTTCTCTTTGTCAGGACCAATCGGTGATCCCGCAACGATCTGCGTGACGCCCATCTTGGTGAGTTCGTCGATTCTTGCCACACAGTCAGCAGGTGTTCCGTAGATCGAGAATGCTTCCATCATCTCGTTTGTGACCGCGCCACCCATCAATGTTCCGAAGTCGCCTTTTGCGATTGCTCCGCCGATTGTGCCGATCACGCTTGGGTCGATGCCGTGTCTCTCGAGAACCATCGGTGGTGATCCCGCAACGATGAATGCAACAACGATCTTTGCCGCGTTCAGTGCCTTATCGACCTTCTTGTCGATTGAGAAACATGCATACGCGGTCACATCGATGTCCTTCATACTCCTGCCTGCCGATTCCGCGCCCTTCTTGATCTCCTTTACAGCGACCTCGAAGTCCTTCGGATGCGATGCGTTTATGAGCGCACCATCAGCGATCTCTCCCGCAAGCTGGAGCATCTTTGGTCCCTGCACGCCGAGATAGATCGGGATGTTTCCGGCAGCGAATGCCATCTGGGCACCAGCGAGTGATACCAGTTCACCCTTCTGATTGACTGGCTTTCCAGCAAAGAGTCCGCGCACTGCCGAAACCGTCTCCCTTGTCGTGGTGAGGGGCTTCACCCACTCGATCCCCATCTTATCAAAGGTTGCCTTGTCGCCAGGTCCCATTCCGAGGATCGCACGTCCACCGGATATCTCGTTTACAGCCGCGATACTGGATGCCGTAACTGCCACGTTTCTTGTGTAGGGGTTCGTGACACCGCTTCCGAGCTTGATCGTGTTGGTGTTGGTTGCGAGCATCGCAAGTGTGGTGTACACATCACGATTGTTGTAGTGGTCTGTGATCCAGACGTTGTCGAACCCGTTCTGCTCAGCCATCTTGCTGTAATGGGCTATCTTCAGAACAGGGTCACTTGGTACAAATTCGATTCCATATGCCATGGTTTGTCCTCCGTGTATCTAATAGGGTTGAGATGATCGTTGGTGTAATGATTTAAAACCTTATTGGTGTGGCAGTGCGGCCCCGGGTTGACAGCCTCCCATTTTCAGTAAGGTTAATATATCAATTCATACAACTAATACCATCTCCACTGAAATATTATGCCGAAGGTTGCTACATGCCCCTTGAAGATATCCCAAAAACGATCAAGATCGAGAATGTGGTTGCGTCCACCTCGATATCAAGTACCATCGATCTCGAACGCGTGTCACAGCTGATAGAGGGAGCTGAATACAACAAAAAGAGATTTCCCGGAGCGATCTATCGCCTCAAGGAGCCAAAACTTGCTGTTCTTGTCTTCGGAAGCGGGAAGATCGTGTGTACAGGCGCAAAGAAGATCTCAGATGTCAGGATCGGGGTAACAAAGATATTTGAGAAACTTGAAGAGATCGGGATCAGTACAGAGGGACAGACCGAACTCGTTCTGCATAATATCGTTTCATCTGCGGATCTTGGATGCGTGATCAATCTCGATGCCGTTTCGATGGGTCTTGGGTTCGAAAACATCGAATACGAGCCGGAACAGTTTCCGGGACTTGTTTACCGAATTAAAGAGCCAAAATCGGTCGTGTTGCTATTCGGATCTGGTAAAATGATTATCACCGGATGCAAAACTCCGGAAGATTCGAAACTCGTCGTCATCAAAATTGTAAATGATCTCGATGAACTCGGATTGTTATGATTTAGGATCCATGATCCCGATAACTGACAACCATATCCATCTCGATCGCAGGGGAAAGGGGCTCCTGGCGGTCAAGGAGTTTGCCCGCGCGGGTGGTACGCATATCATCCTTGTATCAAAGCCATCATGGACGCTTGGCATGGAGATAACAAAGCCAAGTGACTACGAACCGGTCTTTGAAGAGACGATCAGTATCGCGCGTGAGGTAAACCGGTCTGATATTGGAGTTACCGCGTTCCCCGTGCTCGGGGTTCATCCTGCCGAGATCACGGTGCTATCTGACCGTGTGGGGCAGACGCGGGCAGAGGAGTTGATGATTGCTGGGCTTGAGATCGCACAGCGTTTTGTTTGTGAGAACGAGGCGATAGCCATCAAGACCGGAAGACCTCACTACGAGGTCTCCGAGAGCGTGTGGGATACGTCCAACCGTATCATGGCTTACGGCATGACTCTCGCGCGTGATGCCGGATGCGCTGTGCAACTCCATACCGAGACTGCTGACGATGCAGTGATCGCGGATCTTGCAGTGATCGCGAAGAGATCCGGGATTTCACCCGGAAAGGTGGTCAAGCATTATGCTCCGCCGCTGATACACGTCTTTGAACGCGAAGGGATCTTTCCGGGAGTGCTTGCAGGCAAGGGCGCGATCGAGAGCGCGCTTATCGAGGGGAGCAGGTTCATGATGGAGACTGATTACATCGACGATCCCGAGAGACCCGGCGCGGTGCTCGGGCCAAAGACCGTGCCCCGGAGAACCTTACAGTTGGTCGGCAGGTTCGGCGAGGAGGTCTTCTGGAAGGTGCACAAGGAGAACCCTGAGCAGGTGTACGGTATCGAGATTGTGGTGTGAGCAACTGCCCACACCTACTCATCCACTCACAACTTCACGATCGCGTTCCTTGGGCAGACATCGATGCATGTACCGCACTGGTGCATTTCTCTTGATCGATCACGGCAAGCACCCGGGCCACTTGTGTGTTTTGATGTAATGTAATTCTATTTTGTCCGGAATCCTTTCTGTTTCCTCAAACGCTTCCCGCCTCGTAAAATAACTTTGGCTCTCTGGTATCTTGAGTTGCAGTGAGATCCTTATGGTCATGGTAAAACGATTAAACTCCGTCATTTATCGATTCTTGGTATGAATGTGTATATTCATATTCGTCCTGTGAGGTACCAATGCACCCATTGTGCTGGCAAACCTGTAACAACGCAGACATTAAACTGGTACGATCCGAGAAGCCCACACACAAAAGCGTATGACAATCATATACTGCTTGAAATGGTGAATAGTACAGTAGAAGACGTAAGTATTAAGGAAGGTTTGGGTTATGA
>DASC01000136.1 GCA_002503595.1 Candidatus Methanogaster sp. UBA203
AAAAGTCTCTGATTTCGCTGGAATTTTCGATTGTGCCGGCGCAAAGATTGGAAACCACAGAATCCATCAGAATCAGGAAAATTTAGTAAAAAGACTGTATACTTTTTTGTATAGTATTTTTCTCTTTTAGCAAACTCCATTTCAGTATTGGGTCAGCACTCCAGAACTTATCTTTTCCTGTTTTTCTTCGGAGATACACATACCCGGATTCCTCCAAATCTTTTATATATCCAGAGATATTTGACCTTGGCAAGTCCAGCAAATCAGAGAGACTTTTGTTTGTGATCTCTTCTCTTCTAACTATTTCCATCAAAACATCTTTTGCTCTCGGTGTTATTTTTTTGGAAGAATATCTTTTTTCAAGAACCAATTTGAGAGTTCTAGCTAAAGTGTTATCATCAAGTACTACTGGTTTCTCTTCAGTTACTTCTTGTACTGCAGTTGATAAACTATTCAAAATATGCCTAATATTGCCGCCCCATAAGTCAAACAATATTTTTAGACAATCGTTGGTGAAAGGAATGACATAGTCCAAGTCTTCAATTCTCATAGCTTCAAACCTTTTTTTAATTAATTCATTCACTTCCTCTAAAGTAAATACTTCAATAATAATGGGAACATCGGTCATGATGGATGAAAATCTTGGTATACTGTTGAAATACGTTTTTACTGTTAGATTACCAACAAATACAAAATGCACTCCTTCAGTTTGGAAAAAATCTCTCAAATTCTCAAAAAGATCCCTTATATTATCTTCAGATAGCAATTCTGTATTGTTATAATGTATTATAATGTCGTGTCCTGTTCGCTCACCAATTTCCTGGCAAACTTGCATGAAAAACTCAGTTAGACTAAAAGAAGTAATATGGCTTGTCGTTTTCCTATCTTTCCCATGGCTTACACCAAAACCTGCAATTTGTAAACCCAAATTCGTATCGCTAAACCCCACGTCTGTAATGGATTCTAATTTAGAATAAGTTTCATCCCCTATCGATCCGGGTTTCGATACTTTAAGTGTTGCAAAAATCCCGGCTAATGTGTTGAGAATAAATACATCGGAATTCCAATCGCTTTGTATTGCTATTTCTTTAAAAGGTGTAAAATATCCCTTCTCAATTGCATAGCGTCTTACTACGTTAACAAAGCTTGTCTTGCCCACTCCAACATCGCCATAAACTAAAGTTCGAGACCCCCCCTTTGAACCAAATATTTTTCCCAATTGTTTAATTTGTTCATGTCTTCCGATAAAACATTCTAATGGTATTATGCCACCTTTTACTAAAATGGGTGCACTCGAAAAGGGATTACTTCGTACGCCGTATAATTCCCAAATATCTCTTATGATCTCGATTGGCACACCACCCACGTTATATTTGATTAGTTAAAAAGCTGTTGGATAGTTACATGAATCCTTGTAACAAAGATGTAACTATGTCTTCTGTTGTCGGTTGAAAAACATGATGTCGATCCTGCAAACATTGGTGCGATTGGATTGGGGATCAGTGAAATCCGTGTTAATCCGTGGCTAAAAGTTTTAGGGTCTCTGGTATCTTGAGTTGCAGTGACCAACGCTTATAAAGAGATTGCCCATTTTATCCAAATCTCTCCACTCTGATTTAGGAGATTTTCCGGGAATTTAGTCTATTCCTATGCGGTTTTAATCACGAATTACGCGCCCCGGACGAATGACACGAGAGTGCCGAGATAAATTCATACTCGCCAGCTGGTGAAAATCCAACCTGAGGAAAGGTTAGCCACCACCTCAGAACCGAACCCAGCACCCGAGTACTGGTAACAGGCTGATGTGAAGCCGGGGGACGGGATACTATGCCACAACGAATGGTGTTGGTTATGAGCCCCGAAATTTCGACAATCCTGGAAGCCGACGTTCTTCGTGTGACGGAAGGCAGCATTCACACCACTGTTAGTCCAATCCTCCGGTCTTGGAATATAGCAGAGAGTTCTGGGACATTGCGAGGTGATGTGAGTCCAGCGGCGCAGCCATCTCCACATGATTTCCGTGTTAATCTTATGTACTCTCGTGGTTTTATATGCGGATATCCACAGAATACTCGAGTAAATACGATAGTGCCACATTCCGGCAGTTGTGCTTATATAAGACGAACCAACGTTCCCGGAAAATAGTAAAAAGTCTCACCGCCCCGGTGCAAAAGAATTAATATCACAGCCGCGCAACTGTTATTCGGTTTTTCTATAAATAAAGAGGCATAGCATGTATCTGAAAACAAGACTGGTTGACACCGTTCGCATCGACCCTGAACAGCTTGGGATGCCGGTTATGGCGGCTGTAGGGCGGGCGCTTCGCGATAAACTCGAAGGACAGATCGACAAGAAACTCGGCGCACTGGTCGCTGTCCTCGATGTGGTCGATATCGGCGACGGACACATTCTCGTTGGCGATGGGGGCGTGTATTATGCGGCGACGTTCGACGCGCTCATGTACAAACCCATAATGCAGGAGGTCACCGAAGGGGTCGTTGTCGAGGTCGTCGAATTCGGCGCGTTCATCGGTGTCGGACCGCTCGACGGGCTGATTCATGTGAGCCAGCTGACCGATGATTTCGTATCTTATGACGGGAAGAACGGTCGTCTCGTCTTCAAGGAGAGCGGACGGGCGGTCACGGAGGGGGATAAACTGCGTGCGCGCATCGTTGCGGTCAGTTTGAACGAACGCGATCCGCACGAGAGCAGGATAGGGCTTACGATGCGCCAGCCAGCACTCGGCAAACTGGAATGGCTCGAAGAGGCTGCAAAGGAAGAGAGTAACAAGGAAGGGAAAGAATGAGTGAACAAGCGTGCAGAGACTGCCACAGGATCGTGAGCGGGCAGAACTGCCCGGTATGCGGATCAAGCTCGCTCAGCAAGGACTGGAGCGGATACGTCATAATTATAGATCCGGAACTCTCGAGTATCGCTGCGAAACTGAATATAACGACTGCTGGAGCGTATGCGTTGAAGGTGCGGTAAGTGGCTCTTCTTCTTTCGGATCGCCTGAAATCGAGACTGAAAGTCCCGCATGGGACGCTGTATGCCGGATCCGGGCGAAAGACCATGGACGTGCTGAAGAGCGCGCCGGATCTGGAGAATCCTTCAAAGATCATCTCTGTGGGTGATATTACGACCTGCAACCTGATCGAATCAGGCATCCTGCCCGACATCTGCATCGTCGATCATCTCACATGCCGGGTAGCGGTATCCGATGAAGTCAAAAAGCGCATCCGGCATCCGGCATATCACGAGGTCACTGTAAAGAACCCTGCCGGCACCATCACACCAGACCTTGTGACCGCTATAACGGATGCGATGCAATGCGAACGCCCCATCCGCATATTTGTGCAGGGTGAGGAGGATCTCGCGGTCATGCCCGCGGTCATGCTTGCACCGCTCTCCTCGATAGTTATATATGGACAGCCATCGAGTGGATGTGTGCTTATCAAGGTGACCGGTGAAAAAAAAAAGGAGATACGAGAACTCTTGAAAGAGATGGAAGATGCTAACGATGGCAAATTGCTACGGAGGATGCTTTAATGGATATTGAGATCGTAAAGGATGAAGAGAATGTACTTTTGAACAGACGGGATATTGTATTCAAGACTGACAGAACTGGCATGTCAAGAGAGAGTGCGAAGAACATGCTTGTGGCACTTCTCGATACTACCCCCGAACTGCTGATACTCGATCGGATGAACTCACAGTACGGCATGCAGGATATACTCGGATACGCCCGGTTGTATGATAATAAGCAGAACCTGCGCCGGATCGAACCCGATTACATGATTGCGCGCAATGCGCCGGCAAAGAAGAGCGACGGGGGCGAGAGTTGATCATGCGCGTAAACGAATACTACACCGTAGAAGAAAATAAGATCACACGTTCGAGGCAGTTCTGTCCGAAATGCGGCAGCGGCGTATTCTTGGCTGAACATGCAGATCGCATGACCTGCGGAAGATGCGGATACACCAAATACAAACAGAAGAAGAACTAAATGAAGCGATATTATCTGATGGTTGCCCTATCTCTTCTAATGGTGATGGTTGTAAGCTCGATCGGGTGCATCACATCTACCGATCCGGCAGGGGGGAACCAGTTATCGGCGGTCAGGGAGACGCTTGGAACAACGCCCCTGATCGATGCCGGTGAAGCGATCAACATCACCGCAAACAACGAGACGATCAAGGGATTCCTGAGCCAGAAGTTCACTGCGCCGAATCGGAGGAGTGTACAGGCAGTGCTCGTTCAGAACTCCACGTACACCATCTCCAAACCATCTGCAGACCCCAATGGGTCCTCTTTCTGGGACGTCAATCGGTCTGCAAACGTCAGTGAGTCGCCTTTCCTCTGGAAGGTCGATCTGATCGAGCGTAGTTGCAGTTGCGGCAGCAGTGGCAAGAATCTGTATATTGCGACCGCGCTGATAGATCCACAGACCGGGGAGATCGTTGACGCAAAAACATACTCGATGTCTGAAAACAAGTACGGACAGAGTACCTGCATAAGTGCCTGCCACAAGTGATAAATATACGAAAAAATCCCTTATAATATCGATGACGCTCAGATCGACCGGCATCGCCGGGCTCGATGAGATTCTCGGAGGATTTCCAAAACCATCGACCATCCTCATAGCAGGTACCGCTGGTGTCGGCAAGACAATGTTCGTACTCGATTCGATATCGAGTGTGGCAGAAGATGAATCAACGCTCTATATCCCGATCATCACCAGACAGGAGAGGAGCGGGGATCTCGCAGATACTTTTCCATTCATGCACGAATCGATAGTGGTATATCCGGTCGACAGGATATCTGCAGAACGCGATCCATTGTCTGCGTTGATCGATATCGGGAACGCCGTCGCATCTTCCGGTGCTGACAGGGTTGCAATCGACCCGATTACACCTCTTGGATCTGCATTTTCGGAACAGGAGCAGCATCGGTTCATAGGCACGCTCGATTCGATGGCGCACGAATGGGATGCGATCACACTGGTCACCGGTGAATTAACCGCATCCGAGATTCATACATCGGTTGTCAGCCATTTTATGGACGGGGTTCTGCATCTCTCTTACGAAGAGAGCGAAAAACATGTTTTGCGCAATCTCAGGATATTTAAAACCCCGAATATCGCTGGTAAGCAAGCACTATCAAATATATACACCTTTAACATATCACCAGGCGGCGTACGGGTGTTCCCACATCTGAAAGGCGGTGCAGCGCATCCAGATCTCTCGATACGCATCCCGACCGGTATTCAGGAACTGGACGGGATGCTGGAAGGGGGAATCCCTGAAACATACTCGATGCTGATTGCCGGCAGTCCAGGTACCGGGAAAACTATTTTTGGCTTGCAGTTTGCCAACGAAAGCCTTGAAAATGATAGACCGGTGGTCATCGTCTCGTTTAATGAATCGCCTGGCCAACTGATGGCTGAAGCGATGCGGCTTGGATGGGACCTGCAGGGATACGTCGAGAACAACATGCTCAGGTTCGTTTATCCCTCTGAACAGGTCTCTTCCGATGAGCATCTCTGGCAGATCAGGGACGCGGTCGAGTCGATCGGTGCCGGATCGGTGGTCTTCGATGGGATCTCAGATATGAAGACCGTGTTTTGTGGATCTGTAAATGTCAGGGAATATATCTACTCGCTGATCAGGTACCTAAAATACAGGAATGCCACCTCACTCTTCACAAGCGAGATCGAGAACGTCTTTTCATTCGGGATACCGGATGCTGGCACGTCTTTTCTGATGGATGGCATCGTATCGCTCAGGTACATCAGGAAGGAGTCGGGCCTGCGAAAACTCCTGCTGATCTTAAAGATGCGCGGAACCGATCACGACCGCAGGATAAAGGAGTATGCGATCACGAATCATGGAATAAATATCATGGAGTGGGCTGATTGAAATATGCCGTGATCGTATGCCCGAAATGCAAAAGCCATGTGCAGATCATAGAGTACGGCGTAAAATCGACCGTGTGCCAGCGATGCGGTAGCAGACTGGACCTGAAGAAACTCAAGATCTGGCACACGACCACTGATCTTCCTGATGCGGTCTCGGTGCGCACAGCGCTTCTGATGAAACTGGATGAGTGATCTGTGGGCCCCGATCGGAGGCGTTTTAATTTTTTTCTGGTCGGCTGAAAACATGATACCAATCCTGTAAACACTTGATACGATTGGGCTTCCGGAATCAGTGAAATCCGTGTTAATCTATGGCTAAAAGTTTTATTTGCCACTGATTAACACAGATTACGCGGATTAACGGTGTAAACGATTTTTTTCATATCGATAGTGAGAACATGCTCGGGTACCCTGTGATAGGAACCACAAGATTACACAGAT
>DASC01000051.1:0-16222 GCA_002503595.1 Candidatus Methanogaster sp. UBA203
CTGGAATTTTCGATTGTGCCCTGAAAGGGTTATGAGATGCTTGAGCGGTATGAGGTGAAAGTCTCACGTACCGTTCTGAGATGAGGAGGGGCGGGCAACCGCCCCCTTCTTAATCGGCGGTTAAATCCGGTGGTTTTTACCGCTTGTGTGGGATCGATTCGACCACAACATAAATCACTTGGTTTTCAGACAGTGCCCGTTCGGAGCATACCCTCTGCACAAGATATCGTCCAGTTCTCGAAAGTTCGATTCTATCTGTGGGATATTCATTTCTTATTCCTCCTTTTTGGAAATAACATACAGTAACGCCATTTTATCTTCCGGATGTTTCAGCCTCTCCTTTGTTACAACAGCAAATCCGGATTTGCCTATAAAATTTGCAAATTCGTCCAGATTCAACTTATGAAATACCGGGAGTTGTCCGATTAGCGTAGAAATCGTTAATGCGATCTTGAATTTAAGAGATTCCCCAACTCCAGCGATTATGGCAATAAACCGCCCATCCGGTTTCAAAACTCTTCTGATCTCTGACAGAGCGTCTCCTGGCTGTTTCATATTATGCAACGCATTGCAGCAGATGGCTGCATCAAAGATGCCGTCACCGAAAGGCAGGGCGTAAGCATCCTCAACCGAGAACGCAACATTGTCGATTCCCGTCTCCTCCGCTTTCTTCCTTGCGACATCAATCATCTGTGGCGAGATATCTATCGCATGAACCTGATCTGCCGCGCTCGCAACCTTCAGCGCAACGAGACCTGTTCCGGTTGCAACCTCGAGTACGGTGTTATCCGTGCCGAGATCGCTTGCGAGCTCATCGAGGAGTGACGGGTATATCTTCCAGTGTCTCTCTATAATCGATTGATCGTACCTGGAAGCGTTTTTACTCCAGAATTTCCGCTCCTTATGGGTTCTAATGTTGTCCTGCATTGTTTCTTCACCTGTCACGCCTAATACACAAACAGTATCACCTTTCTACCAGTCCTCGTGCAGTAATCCTCCCACGCGCCCCCGAACTCCTTGTGAAGCATCCTCTCCTCCTTTGGAATACGTATCAGCATTAAAATCGACATCATAACCGCCAGTACCATCGCGGGACCCGATAGAAAGACGAGAGCAACCCCAAATGCCCAGAAGATGATCCCGCTGTACCTCGGGTGTCTCTGCCGAGTCTTTCTGCGACCTCTTCTGCCGAGATCGACGCGGAGAGGTGGTTAAATATCTTGAAGTCGATTGCATGTTTCAGGACATGCGGCTTTCCTGTGACATTCACGAGTTCCCAGAGCGTGTTTGCAGGGACTGTCGATTCAGGCAATTTATCCATATCAAACCATGTTAACATTAGGTACACAAATAGCACACCCTAAAAAGATTTGGTTATGGCTAAAAAACCGAATAAAGTTAGGATTCTGAGTTTTTTCTAATTTTATTAGGGTATGTTATTTATCTACCTAATTACCACATACACTTCTGACCTCTATTCAAATAGGCGGAAATAATGGAAGGGTTAACAATGGCAAAGACAATTTTAATATACGGTTCGACTACCGGAAACACTGAAGCGCTCTCTGAACATGTGGCAGCAGGTCTCAAGCAAGGAGGCGCGGATGTTACAGTGAAGGACGTAGCCGACGCAGGCGTTGACGAACTCGCTTCTTATGATGCGATCATATTCGGCTGCTCTACGTGGGGCGATGGTGAGTTGCAGGATGATTTCATCGATTTCCACGCGGATCTGGACGGCGCATCACTGGATGGCAAGAAGGCAGCGGTCTTTGGACCGGGCGATAGCGATGACTATCCAGACACGTTCTGCGAGGCAGTGAACATTCTCGAGAAGACGCTCAAAGATAGTGATGCCGAGATCGTTGCTGAGAGTTTCAAGATCGATGGAGACGTTGAACCTGCATTCGGAGATGCAGAAGCGTGGGGAACAAAAGTCGCTGGCGCGCTTTAACCCGCCTCGACTCTCTTTTTATTTTTTAATATTTAATTAATTCTGAACCAGAAGCAGCTGCGGCTATGCTCCTGCATCCGGTTCCAGTGTCGGAAAGGAGAGGATGTGCATACTGACGCATATCGCAATCAGGATCAGACCGACCTTGCCGATGAAGAACGGGACTACGACCGCTGCTGAATACCCCATCGTCAGGATCAGAAACAGAATCGACAGTGCCTTTGTCTTCATCGGAATCCCTCTCCCTTCGTGCCAGTTTCTGATGTATTCTCCAAACCAGCGGTTGGTCAGGAGCCAGCGGTACCATCTCTCCGAACTTCTGGCATAGCATACAGCAGCAAGCAGGAGAAATGGAGTGGTCGGCAGGAGCGGGAGAATAATCCCTACACCCCCGATTATCAGGGATAACGTGCCCATGATTTTCAGGAGCAACCCCACTGCCCGGTTTGGTCGGTTGTACATGGAATCATCTCTGTCTGTTAGGTAAACAAATAATCTTCCCTAATTTTTTAAGGGAAAAACGGTTTTTCCTAACTTGTTGGTGCCTGTCAGGTATCAGACGGGACTCTCCCACCACATCACCACCGCCGACTGTGTCTCCATAGAGAGACTTTTCAGGGAGACGTACTGCTCGATCTGTTCCTTCATCCGGGAATCGACCTCCACGGATTTACCAATAAAACTTGCTATGTATCTCACTTCCTGATCAAAGCTTCGTTCCACGCTGTAATTCACATTTCGCACATCGACAAGCCGTCCCCATCGCCGCAGTATCAGGTACGCGAAGTAATCGGCGTCAGGGTCGAACTCGCTCGTGTAACGTTTCCCGGTTATCTCTGTCCACATCTCCTTTACCATGCCATCCCGTCCAGCAGGTTGTATCACCGCACAATGCCCTCTCGATGCTTCTTCCATCTTCGCGAGATGCCTCTTGAGGTCTTTCATCTGCCAGAGGAAATGAGAGCAGACAACGAGATCGAAACCGTCCCCGATCTCAGGCTCGCCCATTTCCAGCCAGTTCCTGTTCATCACCTCGACGTTCTCGACCCGGCATTCTGCAAGGTTCTTTGAAAGCGACGCAACCGCCGCACCGGACGATTCGACCACCACGATCCGCTTTACCCTTCTGGAGAGCGGTATCGTCAAAGTCCCGGGACCTGCACCGATCTCCAGAACATTTGCGTCACTGTCCAGTATCTCGCCCAGTGCCTCTACTGCCATCCTTCCGTACTCGTAATTGTTATATCCTGCGATCTCTCTGTGATCTTCTGCGAGTTTGGCTCGAAATTCGGGGTCGTATCCTATTCGCATCGGCATCATCCGCCGGTTTCGCATCTCTTCCCACGCATCTCTCACACATCCCCATTCCGGTCCGTTCATGTTATCTGGCAGTGTCATGGTACCTCTATAATGCAATCGCGCCCGAAAAGCCCAAAAAAGCATGGTCTTTGCATTGGCGATATCCTTCCTTCGTTCACTCCTTCGTTCACTCTTCTTCATCAGCATCTTCGCCTGCTGCCCGCTCCTTGCACCTGCAATGAGTGCATCTTCCGTTGCATTCGCAATCCATTATGATTCACCTCTTTTCATGTTTCAGGACAATATGGTGTTAGGTGTAGAAGTAAGTTGCCCTAAAGAAGTTTGGTTTTACATATAAATCCTAAAAAGATTAGGTTTTATGGAAAAAACCTAAAAATCATTTTTATTTTCGATAAACGGCAATATGATTGAGATATACGGAGATACCTTTAAGTAGATCGTCCAGTATACCACTCTCCATGATTGATTGGATACTATTAATTATCGCCGTAATTGCATGTTTCATGCTGATTATGTATCTGGATCACAAAAAGAAGATGTCTCTTATCGAGAGGGGACTCTGGGAACCGGATGAAGGTACCGGAAGAGCTGAAGACAGACTGATTGCCGGTTTATTCTTTCTACTGCTGGGGGCTGCTCTCCTCATAGGGTCATGCTTCACGCAGGGGTTAGACGGTATATCCCCGGATCTGGTATGGGGGTTGAGAATTTCGGCATTGGTGACAGGTTTTACAGGGCTTGCACTGATACTTGCTTATACTCTTGGCAAAAGACCTATCAAGCCCGTCTGAATCGCATCGCTGCAAACGCGGCAAGAACAAGAATCCCTGCCAGTGTGAAGAGTGTAGCAATGCGCAATTCTAATTCTGTAGTGTGTAACTCGGTATCTTCTTCATGCGTTTCGATTGGCGTGTCAGCAACCGATTGTATGGCGGTCTTCTGATATACCACGATCGATGGTCTTTCTGAGAGAACGGTTCCCTCATAATCGTGCGTATCAACAAAATGCGCAGCAGCAGCCGGAAGCTCGATAGAACCCGAGCCGTTCACCTGCATAACATAACCAAAGACCAGCTCTTCCCCCTCTTTCAGGACTTTCTTCATCTTCAGATCACCGCTCAAAAAAACAGCATCCTCTGGCAGGTAATCGGTAACATTGACGCTTGCCAGCACATTTCCGGAATTCTCAGCCCGGACTGTGACTGCGACGGTCGTAGCACCGCCTGCATCGATGACATCCGGACTCACACTTTTCGATAAACGTATCTTCGGACCGTGTACCGCGATGGACGGGGAGTTCGACCGCGCTGTGTTCGTCCTGTTGTCTGCGGTCCACCGTACAACCGCAGCAGGAAGAACGTACCCGCTCTTGCGCGGCAGTGTGGGCTTTAATCGGTATGTGAGACTCCGGCACTCGCCTGCTCCGAGATCCAGTTCCCATACAAGCGTCGAATTGTCGATCAACTCGAAATCAGGAGGCACGGTGTCGCTGACCTCGATCGGACTGATTGAGTGCATGCCATTGTTTCTCAGCGATAGTGCGACCGTGGCAATCTCATCCATGTATATATTTTTAGTTATTGATTTGGAGATTTTGAAGACGCCAGACACCTCTACCGGACAGGATTTGACCTGATAATATCTCGTTCCTTTTATGTCGCAATACTCGATCTCCACAGTCAGATTGAATATCCGATCCTCTGCAATCGGCGGCAGTTTGAACCGGAGCGTGATCGGATCAGCGGCTACCGTATCTGTTTTAGCATCGGCTCGGTCTCCTCGCTCGATCCGGGAATGATGGTAACCGGTCTTTCCTGCGACCAGTTCGAGACCGTCGCCATCTATCCGGATATCTACATCATCCGCCCGGGCATCGCCTCTGTTCTGGATGGTGATCTCCACCGCGATATGCGAGGCGTAAGCTAGATAATCCTCCTTATCTGTCTCGAATCGGGCATCAAAGCGCGGCAGTCCCCGCCTTTCGATCTTGATCCTTGCCCACCCCTCCTCCGGATAATCCGTCGTCCAGTCCGGGTCTGTTAATGAGAGTTCGAGCGCTGTTATCCGCACCTCATAGTCGTGGATGTAATCATCCCCGCTCTTCAATATCTCTTCGGCAACCGGGGTCCCATTTTCATACAGTTTTATCCCGACAATCTGGTTCCCGGAGTCGTTGTTTCTTGGGAAGTTGTACGCCTCGACCGTGTAGTTGCCGTTTGAGATCGTCTCGCCCAGATGGAGCTTCTTTGAGTTGCCACATGCCCACTCCAGATCGTCCTCGTTGTATGCGCAGACTACCGGACTAAGAAATAGTAGACATAACAAAAAATACAATATCCTCATCATCCCAAACCTCTCATGGTCTTCTGAAGCGGATCATCGCGAAGAGAACAGTAACAATGCCAATCAGTATGTATGCTGTGATGAGGTGGTATCCGAGACGGTCGTCTCCGGTATTCGAAGAGATCTGTTTCGTGTGGAATGTGGTGTCTGATGGTGGTTGCGCCTCTGCGCTTGCAGAAGGCGAGGAAGACGAGGGCGGTGTGGGAGACGCGGAAGGTGGCTGAGCGGCTGGTGCAGGAGATGACGCCGGAGCTGATGCTGATGCAGAAAACGATGCCAAACCCGGCGCAGGAACTTCTGAAGACTCTTCGTACAGGGAAGATGCAGCAGTTCGGGTGTGCGGATCGATAAATATCGTCACTGCTTCCTCATCATCTATATAATGTCTGGCAATCTTCTCATACTCCTCTTCAGTCCCCGGATCCTGCCATTTGATCTTAAACGAGTGCGATCCCACCTCCTCCTTCTCGAACTCGTGCAGACCAAAGTCTCCGGTCTTGCCTGATGAGATTGTTTCGCGCTCGATAAAATCATCGTCGATGTAGAGATAGACATCCAATTCATCGTCATCGATATTCTTCACGTAGACGTGAGCACTGATTTTATCCTCGTCCTCATCATACTCATCAGCGTGCAGAACCACAGCCGCAGCTACACTCCCGGATATCGCGCGTGTAGCGGTATCATTGTACCACTTCTCTGTGTCAGGGTCGAACCACCCGATCCTGAAACTGTGCACCCCTTCCGAAAGTTTGTAGCTGCCAAATTCCTGTGTGGCTCCGGACGAGATCCTGTCCTCGAACTGCTTGAAATCGTCATCGATGTAGAGGTAGACATCCAGCCGGTCGTCATCAAGGTTCTTCACATAGACATGGGTCATCAGCGATTTGATGGTTACTGTGCCGCCTGTCCATTCCGCATCTATCTGATTCCCTTCCGTATCGGTGAGATTGCCATCGGACATGTTTAACGATGTGCTGGCGTCATCTGCCCCCACAGCCCTGAAACGAACGGTTGCAAGACAGCCATCCCCGCTCGCACCACTTCCCCCGGTCACGCTAACGGTGATGTTGACCGGGCTTGAATCATCCGGGTCACCATCAGCCGTCACCGATGCGCCGCCGATCTCACCACTCCTGATAACCGTTGGCTCCACCACATCTGGATCAAACGAGAGATTGAAATTCCCGGACTTCAGATTCCTCACATCTTTGATTCCGATTTCGACATCGAATGTACCTGACACAAATTCAGGAGCGTCGATGCTCACCGTTGTTCCGGCTGCTGCCGGTGCTGCAAACGCGAGAAGGATCAGGACCAGGACCGTCCATGCAACTGGTCTTTCATTTTTGTATGCGTACATCGTAGACATAGATCATCACCTGAATGTGTTTAGTGCGTAGGCGAAAGCGAGCAGTCCGATCAGTGAATATGCGGCGATGAAGTGATGTGCCATAACCGCCTCTGCGCCCGCTGCCCCGTCTTCTTCCGCAGCGTTTCCTGAAACCATTGCCCCCTCTACATCCTGTGGCGCAGTCCTGAATGTTGTGCCTGCATCTCTGCCGGATACCGGTGCCTGATCCGGTGATTGGGACTGTGGTTGAGACTGTGGTTGAAGTTGGGGATGAGATTGGGTCGGGGTTTGCGTGTATGCTGTCGCGGCAGGAGTTGATGCCGCAGCTTTCGTCCCGCCCACCCCGGAAATTGCATAATGCGAGAACCCTGGGGTGCTGGATTCGTAGGATGCATAAGTCTCATCATAGCTTGCAGGGGTGGTGGGAGTTATTTTCCATTCTGAATCGTCTTCGTCCCACCGATAAAGTGATATATTCATGGAATCGATCCCGTTCTCCTCCATCCACCAGTTTTCCACCCTGAACCGGATCTTCACGTCCTCTATCTCGTCATCAGGGATTGGCATGTCGAGGTTGAAGTTCTGGTAAACGAGATCGGGCGCTGGCGTGTCCACTCCTGATGCGGTGTCGTGGAGTGACTCTACCCGAACCACAACATCCGCAGCAGCACGGAGCGACTCAAACGAGATCATGGTGACAGGAATTTTTAGTTCCAGCATATCCTCGGGATCGATCTCCTGTTCAACAAACCCGTCCACCTCCGGAATCGTCATCGTGTAACTCTCCTTTATGTTGTCCGAATCTTCGGTGGAGGCGATGCCACCATCTCCACCATCGCCATCATCTTCTGATGATGAACACCGGTACGTGCACCCGGCGCTGCCGTCATCATTGTAATTCCCTGTCGTGCCGCAGGTATTCTCGCTACCCGCAGTCCCTGTGATCCCTTCACATACCACTATATCCACATAATCGTTTCCGCAGACGGTGTTTTCAGTTACTTCGGTGTTATGCGCCTCCCTGCAGATCTTGATCCCCCATCCGCGACCGCCAACCGTACCTTTCACACCTCCTAACTCAGTCTCGCCTCCGCCAATACCTGAGAAGGGACCGCCGTCCCTGTTGCCAGTCACCGTGTTCTTTCTGACGATGTTATCAGGACCGCCCACCCAGATTCCGCTACCATAGTTCTCGTGCACATTATTCCCAACGATTGTGTGCGCCTCTGACTTCTTGCACCGGAGGATGATTCCGCCCTGACCGTTTCCGTATACCTCGTTGTGGCTGACCGTGGTGTCCCTGCACATCATCTTGGTGAAGAATCCGCCTTTCGCGTTGTTGTAGATCTCGTTTCCGGTTATGAGATTATCCCATGCCCCGTAACCGCTGATCCCCATCACAAATATGCCATTGCCCCCACTTTCGCAGCTATCGCCCTTACCTTTGTTGTCGTGCACTTTGTTGTTCCGGATCGTGCTCTCAAATACGCCGATTGCCTTGATTCCGTGAACCCCGTTCTCATCACCAGTATCGGCGCCATTGTGGTGTATCTCGCAGTTCTCGATGGTGATCCGCTCAACCTTGTCTCCGGTTTCATCGTCATATCTGAGATAGATTCCGTTGCAGAAGTTCCTGATCTCAAGATTCCGTATGGTTATGCCGTCGTATGCCTTGTTATAGATCCCTGAGCGCTCTATCCCGAAATCATCGCATGTGCCCTGTGCAACGCCGTCCATCGCATACCCGTTGCCATCAATTACGATATCATCTGCTCCGATAATGAGACCGTGTCCTTCAGGGCAGACCATATTTTTGGTAAGCGTCCAGTCGCCGACCACGGTATCGCCACACTCACATACGATCCCGCCGCCACAATCTTTAGCGCTCACGGTTCCTGCTCCTGCTGCCAGCAATAACAGAACTATAATCACGCTACTTTGTCGCATTATCAGGTACATAGATCACCTCGCCGCTATCCAGCAGATATGTGGTGCCCAGTTTCTTTCCCATGCCGTAAACGTCCTCATCCGTTATCTTCTGGACCTCTACCTTCTCGCCATGCTTGATTATGATCTCCATATCCGCAGTTCCAGGATTCTTGACGATCGTGACATCCGATGTGGATGAGACCAGTTCAGGGAGACTATGGTACGTCACAAGCGCAAGCATCAGAGCCACTGCAAAGACGATCGCCACATCAAAGAGGTTCGCCACGCCATCGAGGGGATCCTCATCCACTCCCGAGCGACTGTTGATCTCAGACCGTCGTTTCCGCCCCATAAATCTCGTTTTCATCGATCAGCCACCCCCTCCTTCGCAATCGATAACTCTGCCATATACTCCATGTCATCCAGGTCATGCGAGTACCACCGCTGCCTGACGCTGGCAACCGTGAGCGCGACCGCACCGATCAGAAGCCCGACCACGGTTGAGGTGAATGCGATCACCAGATTGTTTGCCAGTTGTTCGAGGTTTCCTGCAGTAAGTCCGAGGAGGGCGGGACCCAGTGGTATCAGGGTGCCCATGAGCCCGAGCATCGGACCGATCCGTATCAGAAGACGGGTGTTCCCGAGTTTCCTTCCGGCTTCTGCCTCGTACTCCTGAAGCAGCCGTCCGATTTTCACAGAGAGCGCGTTTTCATCGCGGGGGTTCCGGTGCTTTGCGATCAGTCTCTTCGTAGCCTCATAAAAACCGCTCAGATGACCTCCGTTAAACTTGTCATCGAATCCTTTGCTCCGTTTTGAGTATTCAGCGATCATGTCCCCTGCGAACACGAAACAGAGAGCAACCAGCAGTATCAGCAGTATCAGCACAGGATACAGCATCGCATTGTTAATCGTAAGCAGAATCTTCATAAGTTCGTCCAGTAGTTCCATGTTACTCCTCCTTTATTCACTCCTGTTAGCGATTCCGATCCTCCCTCGCACAAATCCGATACTGGTCATGGCGAGGATGAAGAGAAATCCCGGGATCATATCGCTCACCGGGAAGCCTTTAATTGATATCTCCATCTCGCTCACAGGCAGATACGCGGGAACGAGCAGGATCGAGAGAAGATATAGAAGACCGAAGAATATCATCATGCTTCCCAGATTCGAGGGCTTCTTGCTGAACCGGGTTCTTCGTAAAACTGTGGTTATCACGATAATAGTCGAAAAGAATATGCCTCCGACGAGTAGTCCTGCTTTGAGAGCCCCCATGCCTGCAATCACAAGAAATGCGCACGTCAGAAAGATCGTTGCAAGCGATACAGGACACGGCAGTGCCATCAGGAGAAACGTTCTCCTGCTAACGTCCTTTTTTGACTGGTTCCATTTTTTAACCGTGTAGAACCCAAGAGCGAGGAGTGATATTGCTAGCGTCAGCTGAAATACCCCGAATGCAAAACCCATCCCAAAAAGTGCGTTTATCGCTTCGTAGAGAGCATCATCCGCAACGCTGATCAATGCACACATCAGAAGCGGCACAACAAGGTAGATCGATGCGACTGCAAGAATCTCACGGGTGTTCAGTCTGGAAAACCCCATCCCGAACGCTGCTTTGCTTGAGAACTTGAGCATCCCGATGAATATCCCGAAGATCACGAGACCGCTCATCAACGACTTTTCCCTACACTCTCGTATCTTCGCATCGATCCATGAGTCGTCATAATCGGGATCGTTCTTTATGTAGTTCTCTCTTGCGAGTTCGTAGTATTCCAGGGCATTGTCGCACTCTTTCTGTCCGGTGCAGCAGTCACCAGCGAGCCGGTAGCTTGCACCAGCAGACTCATGGTCTCCTGCCATCGTGAAATTCAATGCGGCAAGCGCGTAATATTTCGATGCATTGTCCCAGTCGCTTGCGTTGCTATGATGCAGTGCGATTCTGTTATACAATACGCCTGCGCCATCATAATTTTTTACAAGTGATAATTTTTCTGCATATTCTGTGAGATTCTCGATATCTTCATGACTGCTTGCCAATCCCACCGATGAGATGACCAACAATATAAATAGTAGTCTCTTTATCATATTATTTCTTTCTCGAATATCCGAATACCACAAATACCAGTAGTACAACCACGATCAGTGTCGCCATAAGCGGCGTCACCTTGACTGCTGGCAGTTCCGTTCCTGATTCAAAACTCTTGAACAACTCAGTTCTCCCAACAACCTTCTTTCCCCTGACCACCTGGCTGTCTCGTGAATAATCTTCATAATTCGAGGTGGTCTGGTATGTGTTGTTGGAACCAGCTATCCCGGTGAGCCCTTTCTTCACATACACGTCAGTATCATCGTTGCCTGTGACATTATTCTCGATCAGGGTGGTGTTATCCGCCTCTCGTGAGATGCGGATTCCGTTGGCGATGGATGCATCGTCCCCGTACGTGGAGCCGTTCTTATTATCTGTTGCGGTATTATACCGGAGCGTATTACCGGGACCGCCCACATAGATTCCAGGACCTTTATTATCTGTTACGATGTTGTTCTCGATTGTGAATAAACTGGAAAGTTTACACCGCAGCACGATCCCGCCCTGTCCGTTTCCGGTCACCTGGTTGCCGGTTACGTTGTTGTACCTGGGCTTCATCCTCGTGAAAATTCCGGCTTTGGTGTTGTCATAGACCGTGTTGTTGGCTATCACATTATAATCGCCAGCGTTTAAGAAAATCCCGTTTCCTCCGTTCTCGCAGCTCGTGCCATTGCCTTTGTTGTGATGCACCAGATTATTGCTTATCGTACTTTTGTATATATAGTGCATCTTGATGCCGTGGGTTGCCGTATCCTCGAGATCGTTGCCGTTGTGATGTATCTCGCAGTTATCTATCGTGTTGTTATTGACAACATCTCCTGTGATCTCATCGCCTCTTAAGTAGATTCCGTTGCAGAAGTTTGTAATCTCGAGATATTTGATCGTCACACCGTCATAGCCTTGATTGAAGATTCCTGAACGCTGTATCCCAAATCCACTGCAACCGCCGGGGGTTATGCCATCCAGTGTATGACCGTTGCCATCGATCACGATATTATCGGCTCCGATCACGAGACCGTGTCCCGATTGACAGGAGAGATTGCAGTTGAATCGGCAGCTTTCGGTCACGGTATCGCCATACGCAAAGATAGTTGATGGATCTCTCACTGACACGCACCCGCATGTTGGTTTACCGCGTTTCCCCTTTTCCGAACCTCCGGCAGACCGGATCTCATACAAAGGGCAGGGGTGTGTGCACGGGCTGCCACCTGCATCGCTATACCCTTTTGCTATCTCGCAGGTGTTGTTACTGCCCATGTTCCCTGACCCGGATTCGACCACCACGTCGCCGTGTGCGTTACCGCAGACCCGGTTATCGTGGAGTTCATTTTCGTTTGAGCCATCTATGTTAATCCCCCTGCCAGCGACCGTGCTGATCTCGTTGTATTTCAGGATGTTCCGGTTTGCAGCACTGGACAGAAGGATTCCATGCCCACCATCACCATAATCGATGATATTTGCGGTTACATTATTGCGAGACGATGTAAACAGCCAGATCCCGCTGCCCTGATGATAATCTATGCTGTTGTCCATTATATTTCCGTTATCAGCATCTCTCCAGTAGATCCCGAAACAGAATCCGCTGATCCTCATGTTCTTTATGGTCACCCTGTCGCATCCGTCGTTATGGATCCCCTCCTCGTCGCCGCGGGCGTCTGTGGTTATCGCATATCCGTTGCCGTCGATCACAATGCCGTCCGCACCGATTATGAGACCATACTTTGTCGAGCAGTTCAGGTCTCCGCCAAATGTGCAGCTCTCGATAACAGTATCTCCGCACCCATAATCCGTGCCTGTGGCATCGCCGATGCATCCTGCGTTTACGGATTCGCTGATCGCTATCAGAAATATTGCCAACATGACCGCATGTCTGATAAGACTTTTTACCATTTTATTAGGTCTCCGTTGTTGCTTCATTGTTTGTTCCATCTGATTGATTGTATTTTTCAGATGCATGTAGCCCCATCATTTGACGCTGATGCCAGCGTTGAGGTTGTTCGATACGATGTTGTTATCGATGTCGCAGTATCTTGAAGAAGAAGCCACGCGGACGCCATAGTAGTTGTTCGATGCATTGTCATTCGATATAATGCAATGTTCTACGCTGTAAAGGTATATTCCAGCCGTTTCATCTCCTGTCGCACCTTTAACCGCGAACCCGGTGATGTTCACGTGATCTGCGGTTATCTCAAACATACGGTCGTCTGGATTCGATGCCTGGATGGTTGTGTCCTCATGATTTCCTGAGATTGATCTGAGGGTTACCTGCTTATACACGTTCACGTTCTTATTGTACGTTCCAGCATCAACGGGGATCGTATGCCCATCCAGTGCGTTGGGATCGTCTATTGTGGCTTGAATTGTTGAGAAGTTCTCTCCAGTGTTCTGGTTGTGGACGGGTCTAACCAGCGGCAGCCAATCACCATAACCCCCATGAATATTTCCAGAGGAATTATAAAGAAGCAAAGTATCTCCAAGTCCATCGCCATCCAAATCCTCGCCGGTGTAATCAGACCAATAGTTCCCTCCGAGATATGCCCCACCGATGATGTTTGTCCCCACCCTCTTTGTGGTGTTCCAGATGTTGTTTTTAGCACCATAAGCATAAGCGTTGTTTATATTAGCGAAGTGGTTGTTATAGACGTGATTGTTGTTTGAAGACCATAAATAGATGCCTTCGTCGTTGTTTGTGATGGTGTTGCAGACTACGGTGTTGCTGTGTGAACGATCCGTCAAGTAGATGCCGTGGTGGTTGTTCGACACATCGTTGTTGGCTAAAGTGTTGCTGCTCGCATACCACAAGTAGATGCCCCAGTTGTTGTTTGATACATTGTTGTTTGTTAAATTGTTGTTGCTCGAAAAATCCTCCAATGCAATACCGAAGCGGTTGTTCGTTGCGATGTTGTTTGATATATTACACTGGTCTGCATCGTGAATATATATTCCAGCCCCATACCAACCCGTAGTTGCACCTGTCACCGCGAACCCGCTTATGTTTACGTAGTCTGCGGTTACATAAAAGACGTGATCGTCTGGATTTAATGCTTGAACAATCGTATCCTCATGATTTCCAGTAGTTGATCTTATCGTTAATGATTTAGTCACATCCACGTTCTCATTATACGTCCCGGTGTCCACTGTGATCGTATGTCCATCTACGGTGTCAGGATCGTCTATCGCTTCTTGGATTGTTGGGAAATCTTCTCCTGTGTTTATGTTATGAACTGGTAAAAACACCACATTTATCGTTGTCCAATTGCTATTCCCATCATTATCTACCGCAACAACCACGAGCGTGCAGTTGCCTGGATCCAGCAAGCTCGTATCAAGCTGAAATGTTGGATTGTCGCTGCTGGTGGTATTCACCGCAACAAGCGTGTCATTCGCATACAGCGCAGTATAAAGTATACCACTACCGCCAGTATCGCTCACGCTTGCTTCTACCGTGACGATGTCTGAAATGGTAGCACCATCATCGGGAGAGGTTATGGACACTGTCGGTGGTGTGGTGTCCGCGGGTGTTTGTTCAACATAGATATTATCCCAGAGCACCTTAGCGTATTTATCCCATAACCACACTCTGGAGATGTTGCCTGCGCACCCTGGAAGATTCAACTCCAACTCCAGTTTATTATCGATGTACGCGTACATCATGTTGTTATCGTTATCTATTACCAGCCTGAAGTTATACCACTGATTCGGTGTGAATGGGTAGCTCTTGGAAACAGTCGTCATCTCGGGAATTTCTGTATCATACCAGTATATTATGAAAGTTTCTTCATCGGTCCGTGCATTAAAGCCATACAATAAAGAGTATGATTCGCCTTTATTTTGAGTGATTTTGACACTTGCATGTGATTCCCCGGGTTTGTCCTCGCTGATGTTAAACACGCCTTCTACCACCACATTTTTTGTTCCGAAATCCTGGTCAACGTAGGCAGATGGTCCAGTACCAGCGGGATCGTCTATCACCAATACACCGTTTCCATCAATATCGTCAATGTAGCAATCCATAGAAGAACTCATGATCCATGCACCTGATGAAAACAGTGAATTCTCGAACTGGTCGTTGAAGATGCAGCCTTTTGTAACGCGGACGTCGTCAAAGGCGACTGTTATTGTAGTTCCTGCTTCACATGCACCCAAACCAATATCGCCCTTCTTGTTCACGTCATCGGTCACAGATAGTACCAGATTTTCATCTGTCGATGGAGAGTTGACGTACACTGTTATAGTATCACCTTCAAATCCCACCTTGAGGTTACACCAGTAGTGGTTCACGAGGTCGCTTACCATATCTGAACTCAGAGGTTCGTAACCCAAAAGCGTTAATTCGTCTTGTGTGATGGTGCCGTTACCGTTTGCATCGTATGCTCGGTACACGCAAGCATACCCAATCCATCCGGCATAATCATAAATATCCACACTTGCCGCATAGAATCCACCATAAGGGTGTGTCTCACCCATCTGTATGGTATCCCTGCCGATAATATAAGCAACAGCTTCTTCAGTCCCGGTATCTACGAATGCGAAATCTGTTTCTACCATATAGTTCATCCATTTACTTGTCCCTTGTAGTTGGATAACAGAGTCATAACCATCCGGAGCAGGCGAGGTTGTCCAAAAATAATTATTACTGTTCTCATATACCTGCCACACACCATTATTTGGAATCCACATTTCATCTGAGAAATCAGGGTTCTCGAAATCGTCCGCGAAGAATATCTCACGATCAATTCTCAATGTCGGATCGCCTAGGAGGACGTACTCAGTGAGCACTTTTCTCGAATAAATACTTGTATCACCCCTATCTGCTTCTGCGGTAATCGCGTATTTCCAGTACTCACCAGATGTATCGTAACGAGCGATTGCTTCCCAGAACTTTTTGTCCACATAGCCCGCTAATTCCTCCTCAATTTTAGGAGTTGTAGGATATACGAACGCGTTTCTTGTTGCACCTAAATACGTTATTCCGCCTCCGTTTTTGTTCAGCAAGAACTTCTCACCGATACACTCATCATTTATGGGCTGCGGCAGCGGGTCAATGCCGCCCGTGCCTTCTGGCATGTCGAAACTTGCGGTCATGCATGACATTGTGGCGATCATTGGTGTTTTCGCTCCGTTGGTCAGAGAAGCAGCATGTGTATTCATATATCCCGGACAAGTCCAACTATCTGACCCGCCATGACCTGCATAATTCACGAACCCGCGTCCTTCATTTATCGCATTCTGTATATTA
>DASC01000051.1:16246-24332 GCA_002503595.1 Candidatus Methanogaster sp. UBA203
TATTATCTACGGAACAGGATGCTCCGTATAACTTTTGAATATTAGCAGAAGGGACGCCCCAATCCTCGAAATGTTGCTCGGTCCGATCCTTCAGATATTCAGAATTATTAAAACATGCATCATCTGCAATCAGTGTTGCTTTTTTTACCCAATCGGAATTGTAGGCATCAATTTCATATTTTATTATCTTGTCTATTAACGTGTTTAACTCGTCTTCAGTGCTCGCTGGGAGTCTTCCTATACAAACGTCTGGTTCCATATCTGGTGTATCTGTGTCCACATCCGGACCCATTGCACCATATAACCCATCACTACTCGGGTCCCAGTCAGAGAGCGTACCGTTATGAAAGACGACATCAACATAATACAAATCACAGGGCACATATTTTCCATCATTTTGGTTCGTATCATTCACGTATGCATACCTCGTTGGTACGCGGTCAACATCGCCAGCGAGGATTATGTATTCCGTGTCATCGAGATAACTCTCATATATAAACTGCTTAATCTTTGCTTGAAGGTCAGTGCCATCAAATCCTGCGAAATTGTTGTTTATCCATGTCGTATAAACGACATTAGTAGAAATTCCAGTCTTAGTTTTCCAATCAGCCAGTCTTTCACACTCGTCAACAAAATCTGGGTGTGTTATGATAACACACTCGTACTCGTCGCCAGCTCCCAGTAGTCGAGGTGCTAATGCTGATGGCTGTATAGGGGAAGGTGTGACTGATACCGAAATAGAGGCATTTCTGTACGCAATGATTTTATTTTCAGAAGGGATATACTGAATTGGAAAGATGTGAACCACTACCCTTTTCCCATGAATTGGGTTACCGCCGAGCCGATATTTATATTCGTTCCCCGGATACGGCTCATGTGCTATATATGTTTCATTGTCAATTGTATGAGCGGGTGGTGTGTAATTTTGCAAATAATCCCCTACAGCACTACCTACCACAGGAGGTTGTGCAGGTTCTATGGATATATTAGAGATTTCAATGGGGTCACTGAGGCTAACGCTTACCGATTCTACCTTATAATCTCCAGGGATTTCGAATTGTTTAGTGATGTATGGAACCTTTGGTTTACCAATATCAGACAAGGAGTGGACCTCATCCGTTAGCGTGACTTCAAATCCAATATCCTCCGAGGTTATATTTGATATACTTGGATATATTAAATATGCCAATGCAGGTGTTGTGTCAATCTCCCAGTGCATCTCCTTTGGGAATGGTACGGGGTGTGACATAGGCATTGGACTCCAAAATACAATCTCATCGTGTCCCAATACCCTTGGTTGGATTGTAGACTCGCCCGCAGCGACACTTATACCCGCTAAGAAAACAAGAGCTGCAATCACCGCGGTTACCATTGTCATATTCTTCATGATTATCTTTCCCCCTGTGCAGGCATACGATAAGAGATTGAAACGGATGCGTTTTTGTGAGCAACGATTCTACCCTCCGCAGGAATGTACTGAATCGGGAAGATGTGAACCACTACCCTTTTCCCATGAATTGGATTACCGCCGAGCCGATAATTATATGCCTTCCCAGGATATGGCTCATGTGATGCGTATGTTTCATTGTTGATTACGTATTCTTGGGGTGGAGAAAATGAGGATATCGGTGGTTGTGCAGGTTCTATAAATACATTATATAGCTCAATTGGATTACTGAGGTTAACGCTTACCGATTCTACCTCAGAATCCTTGGGAATTTTGAATTTTTCAATGATGTAGGGAATCAATGGTTTTCCAATATCAGACAGGGAGTGTACATCACCAGTTAAAGTAACCTCAAATCCGATATCCTCCGAGGTTATATTTGAAATACTCGGATACAGTAAGTATGCCAGTGCAGGTGTTGTGTCAATCTCCTGATGGATTTCCTTCTTCACTAATACCGGCGGTGTTACTTCTTGTGTAGTTGTTGGAGAAAGCATTGGCGTTGCCTCTGATGTAGGCGTTGGGCATGGTGTTGAGGTTGGCGTTACAGTCGGTTGTGGTGTTGGACTTGACGTTTCGATTCCATAATCCGACACCTCTTCAACGCATCCGGATAACAATACCGCAGCGATCATCATCCCGAGCAATACCAATATTGTTTTTACATCTTTGTTCATATTTATTTATCTTCTTTATAATTTAACTCGTCTTCATTGCTTGCTGGTAATCTTCCTATAGATTTTCGCTATTCATCTCCTTCTCATCAGAAAAACAATAAGCATCGCTGCCAGTGCAGATGCCGACCCAAAGCCGACCGTAGCTGGCGATGTTGACATTTTAGTGGTTGGTGTTGGAGTGGGATGTGCTCTCTGATAACCACCCACCAGTTTGGAGAGCATCGTCAGATTGTGATAGCCCGGATGGAGCACACCGTCTGGCGAAGCCCAGCACGGGATGCCCTGGATGCCTGCATCGGTGCATGCCGACTTATTCTCCATGCAGTTGATGTATGTCAGATGCCCGAAAGCGTCGCCGAACTCCTCGCTCTGCTTGACGCACCACGGGCACTGGTCGGTGCCGTACAACGCCCACCCCTGCGCAGTCAACTCACGAGCCAGTTCATCTGCGTGGATGCAGGCGTATCTGCATCCAGTGGTTCCGGCGTCGTCGTAGCCCTCTACCCGGTCACAGGTGTTGTCACTGCCTGTTGTTCCTGTAACGCCGATCCCCACACATACCTCGATATCCGCGAAATCGTTGCCGCAGGCGGTGTTTGAGATGATCTCGTTGTTGTGCGCCTCTGCCCGGCATACTTTGATCCCGGAACCGTACTCGCCAACGACCCCGGTGTAGAGGGAGCCGTTCCTGTTTCCGGTAACGGTGTTATGCCTGATCGTGTTATCAGGGCCGCCGATCCAGATTCCAGCGCCATAGTTCTCATGCACATTGTTCTCTTCGATTGTATGTTTCTCTGACTTCTTGCACCTGAGTACGATTCCTGCCTGTCCGTTTGCGTATATCTCGTTCCCCGCAATGGTAGTGTCCTTGCACATCATCCGGGTGAGAAAGCCGGCTTTTGCGTTGTTATAGATCTCGTTTCCGGTTATGGTGTTATTCCATGCGCCCACGCCAGAGATGCCGTTTATGAATATCCCGTTGCCGCCGCTTGTGCAGGCAGCCCCTGATCCTGCATTGTCGTGAATCTTGTTGTTTGTAATCACGCTATCGAAGACGCCTATCCACTTGATGCCCTGAGTCGTGGTGTCTCCGCCGCTTGCTGCGCCGTTGTGGTGTATCTCGCAGTCCCCTATCGTGATTCGTTCGACTGAATCTCCGATTTCATCATCATACCGGAAGTATATTCCGGCGCAGAAGTTCGTAATCTCCAGATTTTTGATGGTTATGTTGTCACGCGCTTTGTTGTAGATTCCTGAGCGTTCGATTCCCAGACCCTCGCATGTTCCCGGTGCGACGCCGTTTAGTGTATGCCCATTACCGTCGATTGTGATGTTATCTGCGCCGATTGCAAGACCATGTCCGCTCTCGCAGTCCATATCCTCGTTGAACGTGCAGGACTCTGTTACTGTATCTCCGCATCCGTAATCTGTGCCTGTGGTGTCACCCACACACCCTGCGTACGTGTTTCCTGTCAGCAATGCGAGAAGCAGCGTTATTGCCAATATTCGTCCGATAAAATCTATTTTCATGTTGTTATGCCGCCTTTACTTCTGTTATCGTGTGTTATTGCATTTCAGAAACGTTTAGCTATTAGGTATGCAAAAATCATGCCCTAACAAAATTAGGCTTTTGGAAAAAACCTAATTCTTGAGACTTTTTATTATTTTCTGGGAACGTCGGATTGTCATATGTAAGCACAACTGCCGGAATGTGGAACTATCGATCTAAAAAATAATTTAAACCGTTAATCTGCGTAATCCGTGTTAATCAGTGGCAAATAAAACTTTTAGCCACAGATTAACACTGATTTCACTGATTCCGGAAGTCCAATCGTACCAGTGTTTGCAGGATTGGCGTCACGTTTTTCAACCGACCAGAAGAGATTAAAAAGACTCTAATTCTTGCACAATTCGATGTGGTCAGCAGCCACCTGCAGGATCATCCACCCGCCGAATCGTACAGATGTTGTTCTGCATGCAGAACAAAAACTACTTAAATTTGTTTTGCCAACAGAACAAATATGACAGAGAAAGAGTATGCCATAAGGGTCCTGAAGGAATGGTTCGAGAGCGAACTACCCGCAATAGTTGAAAGAGAGATCGATTATAGAGACCTCCTCCAATTAAAAGAGGGTCTGGGAATAATTGGTGTTAGAAGAGCTGGAAAAACATTTTTTATGTTTCAGATCGCGAAATCCCTCGGTGAAATTCCGGAAGAGAATATCGTTTACGTCAATCTGGAGGATCGGAGGTTGCAACCGTTGACAGAGAGAAGTCTGGATCGGATATACGAGGCATTCATCGAAAACTTCGATTACGATCAGAATAAGCCGATATGTCTCTTTCTTGATGAGGTTCAGAATGTCCCGGAGTGGGAACGATTCGTACGGAATTTCTATGACAATACCAATATAAAATTTATCGTTTCCGGATCTTCATCGAAAATTTTGAGAACCGAGCTGTCCACGCTGCTCACCGGGAGAATCATAAAACTTGAGATCCATCCGTTCTCCTTCAAGGAGTTTTTGAAAGCGAAAGATCCTGAGCTGGATATTGAAGACCAATTATTACTCTATTCACCGAGAGCGCATGAGATCAAGAGACTGTTCAAGGAATATCTGGAGTTCGGAGGGTTTCCAGAGGTTGTCCTGACAGATAAAATGAATTTAAAGACGATCTTGTTGGGTGAGTATCTGGACGGGATTATCAACAGAGATGTGATATCAAGATACCCGATCAAGAACAAAGTTCTCCTCGAAAACCTTGTCAATTACCTCTTCTCATCCTTTTCCTCGCCTTTCAGCTTTTCGAAGGCTCACAGGTTCTTCAAATCGTGTGGGCTTTCGGTCGGAAAACAGACACTGATAGAGTACTTTTCCTACATGAATGAAGTTTTTCTCTTCTTTTCTGTTCCGATATTCTCATACAAGGTAAAGGATGTCCTGAAATATCCTGTAAAATTATACTGTGTGGACAATGGGTTCATAAGAGTCGGCTACCCGAAATTTTCTGAAAATCTCGGTAGATTGGCTGAGAATATTGTGTTTATCGATCTGAAACGAAGATTCGGTTCGTCAGCCATACGTTACTGGAAGGATGCGAAAGGCGAGGTCGATTTTGTTATAACAGAAGGGCTGTACGTCAAGCAACTGATTCAGGTTTGTTGGAGTGTTGATGCAGAGGAAACAAGAAAAAGAGAGGTCAAATCGTTGTTGAGGGCGATGGACGAATTCAATCTGGAAGAGGGTCTTGTCATAACGGAAGATTTCGATGGAAAAGAGACGACCGATGGTAAAACGATCGTCTTTATCTCATTGTGGGGATGGCTATTGCTGTGATCGTTGCAGGATCAAGAGCGCATCGAGCGATGTAACCTGGTCATCCTCGTTCATATCTGCGTCACCCGAATACTCGCCGCTGGCAGCCATCTGCAGTGCGATCACCGCGTCTGCCGGGGTGATTACACCATCGCTGTTCAGGTCGCCTTTCAGCACCGGTTTACTGCAGGAGTACGTACAGCCCGAGCCAGCAGTTGTATCGCCATAGTTCAATGTCGCATCACAGGTGTTCTCAGAGCCGGTGTTTCCTGTGACTCCGGCGCATACCTCGATATCCACACCCTCGTTTCCGCAGATGGTGTTCGAGATCATCTCGTTATCGTATGATCCGTCATTTCTGCCAATGTTGATTCCCATGCCGTATTTACCGACAACTCCGGTGTATGCGGAGCCGTTTTTATTGTTCGTTATGGTGTTATGCCTGATGACACTATCAGGACCGCCTATGAATATCCCGCTCCCGTAGTTCTCGTGCACATTGTTCTCTTCGATTGTGTGGCTTGCCGATTTCTTGCACCGGAGGATGATCCCGCCCTGACCGTTTCCGTACACATCGTTGTGGCTCACTGTGGTATCCCTGCACATCATCCGGGTAAGAAATCCGCCTTTGGTGTTGTTATATATCGTATTTTCGGTTATGGTGTTGTTCCATGCCCCGTAACCCGAGACGCCGTTTATGAAGATCCCGTTGCCGCCGCTTGTGCAAGCTGTGCCTGCGCCGGTGTTGTCGTGGATTTGGTTGTTCGTAATCGTGCTATAAAAGACGCCGATCCACTTGATGCCCTGAGTCGTGGTGTTTCCGCCACTTGCTGCGCCGTTGTGGTGTATCCCGCAGTTCTCGATTGCGTTTTCGCAGACGAAATCTCCGATCTCATCATCATACCTGCTGTAGATTCCGGTGCAGAAGTTCGCAATCTCAAGATTCCTGATGGTTATGTTATCGTGCGCTTTGTTGTATATCCCTGAGCGTTCGACCCCGCTACCATTGCATGTTCCCGGTGCGACGCCGTTTAGTGTATGCCCATTACCGTCGATTGTGATGTTATCTGCGCCGATTTTGAGACCGTGCCCGCTCTCGCAGTTCAGATCCTCGTTGAACGTGCAGGATTCTGTTACCGTGTCTCCGCACCCATAATCTGTGCCTGTGGCGTCACCCACACACCCTGCGTACGCGTTTCCTGTTAGCAATGCGAGAAGCAGCGTTATTGTCAATATTCGTCCGGTAAAATCTATTTTCATGTTGTTATGTCACCTTTGCGTCTGTTACCGCGTGTTATTGTATTTCAAACACGTTTAGCTATTAGGTACACAAAAATCCTTCCCTAAAAAAGTTAGGTTTTGGGAGAAAAACCTAATTCCCTCACAATTCTGCGTTATCAGCAGCACTGCAGGAGCATCAGTGCATCGAGCAATGCGACCGGATAATCCTTGCCCCACTTCCGCTGATACTTCACCCGGTCAGGTTGCCGATCGCGATCGCATCCATCTCTTCTATGTCTGGCAGATGGTCACTGTGCCATTGCTTATGGAGTGGTCGAGGTGATTGACCTGGGGGGTTGAATCTGTGAGTGTTACAATCACAATGTCAAGCGGGCTCTCCCCCACCCCAAGCGCCTCAAAGGCGATCTCTGCAACCGTGAAGTTGCCGTTAAGCCCTGGATTTTCACCAGCTGGACAGTATGAACTTTGCTCGGCACGCTCATATTATTCACCTCTTATTTGTTTGGGTACTTTTATAGCGCCCCTCATCTACGCTGTTTCGCTTGTTTCTGTCATATCAAGACCTTCTTACGACGGATATTCATTGTTCGTCATTCTTCCGGGCATTTACTGCCATTACACTCTTCTTTTAGTGCTCTTCTCTCAGCAAAAATTTTCTTATATTTAAAAGAAAAAGTGCAAGGGAACCGAAAAAAAGAACGGTTCCCAATTCTTATCATTTGCCCGTTTCGTCTTTATGCAGTTCACACTGTCACTGATAGGCAGTTGTTTGTCTCGTTGCTCTCTGTTACAACACACTGGCAGTCTGCACACACCGTTATGTTATGCGGATCGCCTTTGTATTTGAATTTCTCTGTTCTGGTCTGCCCGGGTGTCAATTTACCTACTCTGTCATTTCTCGGCTGAGCACCATCATCAACAGTCAAGTTACTGTAGGTTCTACCTGCTGTTGTATCACCGTTGTTTGTTATGTTGTACCAGATGATGGTGGTGTTGACGTTCCTGCCTACTCTTTTTAGCTCAGTCCAGATGTCGGTGATCACGAGGTCTGGCTTGGAGCATGGCGGGCAGTCGAAGGTGTTCTCAAGGCAGTTGTTCGCCTCGTTACTCTCATCAACTACATTCTCGTTGTCTGCACAGACCTTGACTGTAACAGTCGTGCCACATGGGCAGTTGAACGGATCAATGGTAACAGTGCTGCTATGACTCACACCTGCTGCCAGTGCTCCAACCGGATCGTTAGCAACATGAGTACCGTCCACATAGATGCATGTCGTGCTCGCACCTGCATCGCCTTCACCATTGTTCGCGACCGTGTAGGTCACCGTGAACACACTGCCAACAAGCGTCTCGGATTTCTCGGTGATCATGAGGTCTGGCTTGGAGCATGGCGGGCAGTCGAA
>DASC01000051.1:24390-33747 GCA_002503595.1 Candidatus Methanogaster sp. UBA203
CTCATCGACTACATCCTCGTTGTCTGCACAGACATTGACCGTAACAGTCGTGCCGCATGGGCAGTTGAACGGATCAATGGTAACAGTGCTGCTATGACTCACACCTGCTGCCAGTGCTCCAACCGGATCGTTAGCAACATGAGTACCGTCCACATAGATGCATGTCGTGCTCGCACCTGCATCGCCTTTACCATTGTTCGCGACCGTGTAGGTCACCGTGAACACACTGCCAACAAGCGTCTCGGATTTCTCGGTGATCATGAGGTCTGGCTTGGAGCATGGCGGGCAGTCGAAGGTGTTCTCAAGGCAGTTGTTCGTCTCATTGGACTCATCGACGACGTTATCCATGTCAGCGCAGACTGTGACCGTAACGGTCGTTCCACATGGGCAGTTGAACGGACCGGCTGTGCCTGTGTGGCTCTCACCTGCTGCCAGTGTTCCAACTGAGTCTGTCAGTGTGATTGTTCCGTCTGTGATGCTGGTCGTACTCACACCTGCACCGACGCTATCCTGGTTCTTCACCGTGTAGGTCACGGTGAACTGACCGGTAACAGGATCAAGCGTCTCGTACTTGCCGGTGATCACGAGGTCTGGTTTTTCTGGTTGGGAGCATGGGTACGTGCAGCCTGTGGTGCCATCATCATTCCAGTTGGATGGCTTGTCGCATGTGTTCTCATCGCCGTGGTTTCCGACCTTGCCAGATTGCATGTATATATCATAACCCTCATTGTCGCAGACTGTGTTGCTGGTCAGGTTGTTATACGTTCCACCCTCTGTGGTGTCCGATCTATCGATTATGATCCCGTCACCTCTGGAGCCATCACCTACTGCCGTGCAGTTCTTAGATCCTGTTACTTCGTTATTGTAGACAGTACAATTCTGCCCACCCACGAACATTCCGGGTCCGTAGTTATCCCATACCTCGTTATTCGACACAGTCCACCAGTTTGTGTTTTTGCACTGCATTCTGATACCACCAGGGAATGATATATGTGCCCCTGGGGCAGCGTTCTCATACACATCATTGTTGTCGATGCGGTTGTACTTGCTGCCGGCTTTTGAGTATATGCCTGCCAGAGCATTCCTACAGATCTCGCAGTTTGTCACATTATTGTAACAAGACATAGAGTATAGTCTAATTCCAGCGCCGGGTGAATCGCACGATGACTGAAGCGTTGCGGTTGTATTATACACCCTGCAGTTATCTATCGTGCTGTTCCAGACGTTCTGCTGGAAATGAATTCCGTATCCGCTGCTTAGTTCCGCAGTATTAGCACCGTTATCATGTACCGTGCAGTTATATATCGTGTTGTTCTCGACCTTGGTAGCATACGGTCCTGTTGATGTACCCTGGATGCATATCCCTTCCTGAAAGCCTGATATGTCCAGATTTTTGATGACCACGTTGTGGTATCCTCTATGCAGGCCCCAATCGTAGTTAAGAATCCCGTATGACCAAGCAGCATCACTTCCGGTTATCCCGAAGTTGTTCCCATCGATAGTGATGCCATCAGCTCCTATGAATAGACCAGAACCACTACCACTCATGCTTCCGTTGAGCGTGCAACTCTTCATTACTGTATCTCCGAAGAAGTAGGCGTCGCCTAAGCCATCGTCAGCAACGCATGCATAGTCTGCGCTCGCGCTTCCTGCCGCCACCAGTAGTACGATTCCTGCCAGTGTCAGCGTTGTTATACCAGACGAGAGCCTTCTCGCTTCTGGTAGTCGTCTCGTAATCGATACCAGCATCATAGCCAGCATCGCAATCATGCCCATCCGGGCTTTCTTTAATTCTTTCATTCTATACCTCCTTGGGTATTGTTTTGTTCTTCTGACATGCGCATGGGGGCGCACACAGAACGTCGTTCAGATCGATCCGGCATCTCATCCGGATCGATTCACCTCCACGGTAGGTACATGCCACCGGCTCAATCATACACACAATGCCGGGGCTTGATCCGTTCGATAGTTCGCATCGAGACTGTGAATCCCGTGCAATGCACCTATGACGTTAGGTACAGATATACCATGCCCTAACGATGTTTGGTTTTTGGTAAAAAACCTAAAAAAGTTAGGTTTCCAGAAAAATCTCTCTGTAAAAGTTCGGTTAAATCTGAAAACCCGAAGTATGTCAGGTCATCAAAAAAATCCTGCGGGAACTATTATTTATGGGATTGAAAATAAAAATTACTAAACAGAGCAAACTAAAAAATGAAAGAGGGAGTTTAAAAACCCCTCTATTCAACTTCCTTCTTCCAACCGCGTTTGTTCTTCTCACCCTTGACTCACGGTTCCATCCTGACCCACAAAGTAGACCTCATCACCGATCGTGATCTTCCAGTCTGGGTAATATGGACTTGCATCCCTGTAAACAATCTCGATGGTTGGTTTCGACTTCAGAGAGTGGAGACCATCTTTATCGGTTATGTCCATCTCAATGAGTGCGAGCTTTAATGCCTCTGTCTTTGAGACCGGCAGATACCTCACAGGATCAGCGACCCACGAAGCTTCCTTGAAGCTACCGTCTTCGCCGTCAACGAGCACAACGACGAGCGTCTTCTCAACTTTGATCGGCTCGATTGGTGTCGGTTCGGTGAGGACATTTTCATCCACATGCTCGAGCTCCTTGAGACTGCTTATTCCGGACTTTTCGATCCCAGCAGGCACCTTCTTGACCGGCAATATTTCCACTACACGCGTGTTGAACGGCACAAGATAGTAGTCGCCAGCTTCAGCCGCAACAAACACAGGATCGCCTGCAGTGGTCTTTGCAAAGATATCTGCAAATTCCGCATCATACGGTAGGAGTTCCTCGGTCACGCCGTCGATTGCAGCCCTGATGATCTTGAGCATTTCCTCGTCCTTGACAGCCATCTCGAGCACCGGTTGCTTGGTGTCGTAGACCGCGAGTGTCTCATCAGTCAGCGCCGATCTTATCACATCAACAAGTCTTGGCTTTGGCTTGGCTAACGTCACCTCGACAGTGTCATCCTCTGGCGGCTCGCATACTGCGACATACTTATCATAATATGTGTCAGTAGGGTCGACATCGGATTTGTTGAGCTTCAGGTGGTACGTGCTCTTCCACTGTTCCACAGACTTGTAGGTGTTCTCGCCGATACCTCCCGGACCTTCCAGCATTTCATTGTACGGGTCGTTCATCCAGAATCCGTAAATAGTGTAGCTGCCCTGTGTGAAGGTTGGCTTCACATCCGTGTGTATCCCCCTGACCGCCATCCAGTTGGAGTAGTTTCCATAAACTGGCGCTGCCCCGGGACCCAAATAATGCCACTTGCACATATAGTGGAGCACATCGTCAATATCGCCGTAGCTCCCGATACCGTAGTTAGCAACGTATGGAAGACCATTGTAGGCGTGGAGATACTTGTTCAATGTATACTTCATACCTCTTGGGTCAACACATTGAAGGTCTGCGTTGCAGCCCTGATTGTATCCGATTCCTGTTTCGTTAAGCTCAGTCTGGTCCGGCACATCTGGCGGGTCTCTGTAATGGTCGATCAACATCTCCATCACAGCAGGTCCACTCCAGTTCGACTCTTCCCATGTGCGGTATGGAAAGGTCAGGTAGTTCCTGCAGAAGTGGTTCAGCGTGAGGTCTTCAGTGAATCCTCCGGCGGTGATCTCGCCTGATGTAACGTCGTGATCCGTGACATTGCAGGCACGCTCATTACTGCTGATATTATCGCATGCGTGGATGTGGAGGGTTTCACCTGCTCGAATGTCCGCGAACCCGGCTGCTGTGGGATCCCACTCGCCTTTTAAGAGAAGCGAATAGTTGTCGTTGGTTGTATCTATATTGGCATCCCATTTATTATCGGTCTCCAGGTTGGTTATGTCAACCGCGAGCCCATCATTCACTGGAGAGCAGCGTCCCTCGACTGTGAAGCAACGATATGTGCATTCTCCAGCGCCTGCTCCGGTGTCACCATAATTCGATGTTGTGTAGCAGGTATTGTCGTCGCCGGTATTTCCGGGTTTGCCGGGTTGCACTATTATATCATAGCCCTCATTATCGCAAACCATGTTTGCGGTCAGAGTGTTATATCTCCCACCCTCTGTGGTGTCCGATCTATCGATTATGATTCCATCACCTCTGGATCCATCACCTCCCGGTGTGCAGTTCTTGGAACCTGTTACTTCGTTCTTGTAGAGAATACAGTTCTGTCCACCCACGAATATTCCAGGTCCGTAGTTATCCCATACCTCGTTATTCGTCACATTCCACCAGTTTGTATTTTTGCACTGCATTCTGATACCACCGGGGAATGAATTACCTGACACGACAGCGTTCTCATACACATCATTGTTGTCGATGTAGTTGTACTTGGAGCCAGCCTTTGAGTATATACCTGCCAGATCGTTCTTGTAGACCTCACAATTTGTCACGTCATTGTAACAAGATTTGGAGTATAGTCTAATTCCAGCGCCAGGTGAATCGCACGATGACTGAAGCTGTACGTGTGTATCGTACACTCTGCAATTATCTATCGTGCTGTTCCAGACGTTCTGCTGGAAATGAATTCCGTATCCGCTGCTTAGTTCCGCAGTATTAGCACCGTTATCATGTACCGTGCAGTTATATATCGTGTTGTTCTCGACCTTGGTAGCATACGGTCCTGTTGATGTACCCTGGATGCATATCCCTTCCTGGAAGCCTGATATGTCCAGATTTTTGATGACCACGTTGTGGTATCCTCTATGCAGGCCCCAATCGTAGTTATGAATCCCGTATGACCATGCAGCATTACTTCCGGTTATCCCGAAGTTGTTTCCATCGATAGTGATGCCGTCAGCCCCCACGATCAGACCGCTTCCAGTGCAGACCATCGTGTCATTGAGTATGCAACTCTCGTTCACCGTGTCTCCGGGTCCAAACTCATAGTTATCGCCAATGCATGCGCCGTTAGCGCTCACGCTTCCTGCCGCCACCAGCAGTATAATTCCTGCCAGCGCCAGCGTTGTTATACCAGACGAGAATCTTCTCGCTTCTGGTAGTCGTCTCGTAATCGATACCAGCATCAGTGCCAGTACCGCGATTATGCCCATCCGGGCTTTTTCAATTCCTTTCATTCCATACCTCCCTTGGTATCGTTTGTTCCCTACCACTCGGCGGGGGGTGGTCTCGGGTCAGGGTGTTCACATCACGACCGTCTGGATCGATCCGCACCTCCCAACGCGCCGATTCAATTCCACAGAGTTGTGATGTGGTTCAATCCGTTCGCTTTACCTCTGTGGCTTGCAGCGAGACCGTATATCTCGTGCAACTCCTCTATGATGTTAGGTATGAATAAACCATTCCCTACAAATGTTTGGTTTTGGATTAAAATACTAATAAAAGTAGGTTTACAGAAAAATCGCTCTGTAAAAGTTAGGTTAAATCCGAAAACCCTAAATATATTAGGTTAGGCAAAAAAAGTTCTGCTGGAACTTCAAAAACCATGGCAGCATTTCAGCATCCGCGATCCTTACCTGTGATATCGTCCATGCACCCGATGTACGCGTTTCCTGTCAGTAAAACAAGCAAAGTCCGGAGATTCACAACCCAGCAGCCCACTGCATGATCATCAGTGCATCAAGCGATGTAACCTTGTGATCTCCGCTCACATCCGCGTCTTCCGAATATTCGCCACTGACAGCCATCTCGAGCGCGATCACAGCATCTGCCGGAGTGATTACGCCATCACCGTTCAGATCACCCTCCGGTGTCTGCGTGCCGCAGGAATACGTGCAGCCGGTGGTGCCATCATCGTCGTAATTGTGGGTCGTGTCGCAGGTGTTTTCATTGCCGTGGTTTCCTGCACCTGAACTCCATATACGTATATCAATATCTTCGTTCTCGCAGACGGTGTTCTTATATATCTCGTTGTCGTGTGAACCGTCAGACCTGCCTCCATTTATTCCATAGCCAACCTCTCCTGCCGGGGCATTCTTACTGTCTTTTATGTCATTATATCTGATAATGTTATAACTTCCTCCAATATATATTCCAGACCCAATATTATTTGTTATATTGTTGTGCTCAACAATCCAGTAGTTTGTTAGTTTGCATGCCAGTGCGATGCCGCCAGGAGCATACGTGCCCACTCCTTCTGGTATATACTTACCGTTTCCGTACACATCGTTGTGGGCAACATAGTTGTGCTGAGACATCATTTTGGAATAAATGCCAACCATGCCGTTACCATAAATCCTGTTGTGGGTTACGTTGTTATGGTCTCCAGGTCCGTATAGCAGAAGTCCTCTGCCCCCATCCTCGCACGATCCGCATCCAGTACCGGTATTGTTATAAATCTCACAATGAGTTATGTTACAGTTCTTTGCATGATAGGTTGCAATTCCATGAGTATAAAACGCATCAGACTCGCCATTGTCATGCACCTTACAGTTATCTATGACATTGTGCTCAACTATTCCGGAAGACCCGGGACTGCTGCCGAGGTTGATTCCATTGTGGAAGTGTGCAACCTCGATGTTTTTTATGGTTACGTAATCATGAGCATTCGGGTTGTAGATACCAGTCCTCAGGCTATCGCCGGGCGTAATTCCATCAATTGCATGTTCTGCGCCATCAATGACGAGTGGCGCCTCCTCTGTGCCTGATGCCCAGACGATCAAACCATCCCCTTCCGGACAGATTATGTTTGCATTGAAGGTGCAGGACTCTGTCACGATGCCACCACATCGATGAACGATGCCACTCTCGCCGATGCAACCTGTGCAATGGTACGTGCATCCACTCGTCCCGGCATCATTATAATTCTCTGTTATTTCGCATGCATTCTCATCACCGGAGACGTTCCCCATAGAATCCACGAAAACATCCCTCTCTTTGTTATCGCAGAAGGTATTTATCTTAAGCGTAATATCTTTGGAACCTTCAGCAATGTGAATTCCTTCGTTGTTGTTTCCAACGGTGTTGTACCTGATAATAGTATCACCCCCATTAACATGGATGCCTGATCCTGCGTTATTTGTTACGAGATTATGGTCCAGCGTCCACTGGCTTGCATTCAGGTCAATTCCTCTTCCGTTCTTGGATATAACATTGTACTCAATATTGCAATCAGCACATATGCCCTCAGAATGGATGCCTGAAACAGTATTATCGTGAACCTTGTTGTTGATTATTCTGATATGTGTTCCGTTCTCCCCGTGCACATAGATTCCCTGGCAGTTGTGATGGAATTCACATTGTTCTATGATGCACATTCTCAGATCCAGGTCATCGATCTCGATTCCGGTGGTACTATTATGAACGGTGGAATTGTCGATTAAATAGTTATAGATCGTAGTTCCGGTAACATGCCTGAGCTTGATTCCCGTCTCGAAGTTTTTTATCCTCAGATCGTGCAATTCAAAGAACGTGCTCGATCCTGGGTTGTATATTCCTGTGCCTGTTCCGTCTCCTTTGATGCAGTACCCCTCACCATAGATGCGGATCTGTCCACTCCCGATGATCAAACCATCTCCTTTGCAGGCCATAGTGTCGTTGAGGGTGCATGATTTTGTTACGGTATCCCCGCACACGTAAAACTCTCCAGCGTCTATATCACCCCATACGCATACACCGCTTGCACCTGCGCTTCCTGTGAGCAATATCAGAAGTGATGTTGCGAGTAATATCTGACCAACGGTACTTTTTATCATCTTTTGCTCCTTTCCAAAATTAAAAAGTAAAAAAAGTAAAAAGAGGGAGAAGACCCTCTTTTTCAATTCTTTCTCCTTCCCAGTCTGCTGTATCCGACGAGCCCCAACAATCCAAGACCAACCAGTGCGAAGGTTGCCACCTCTGGAATCGGTGCAACAAACCCTGGCATGGTTTCTGTTCCAATGGTACTGGAATCAATCCCATCGGATGCCCTGTTGTACTTACCTGTGTTTGCTCCGTCATTCTGTTTATCCGCCACAATGTCCCACTCATCCAAGCTTGCTGGATTGGCAGCAGTGTCCCAGATTTCTATCGGACCGAAAGAGGGTGGAGTTCCACTAGGCATTACCGTCTCCTGCCCTCCGGATGGGTCGCTGGCAAGTGTGTCACCATCACTTACCGGATCATCCTGTATCCAGAGGTTGTAACTTGCACCTGATGAGATGCCATATCCACCACCTTTCACATACACCTTCTCTCCTGCAGCAAATTCGTCCTTAGCGTTGCCAGAAGCGTCGCATGATATGATACAGGCATAGTCGCATCCGGTGGTCATTCCCTCATCGTGGTAGTTCGAACTCGTGTAGCAGGTGTTTTCATCACCTGTATTTCCGACTTTACCGGCTTGCATGTATATGTCATAACCCGCATTCTCACACACTTTGTTGTGGGTCAGAGTGTTATACGTTCCACCCACTGCGGTGTCCGATCTATCGATTATGATTCCGTCACCTCGGGATCCATCACCTACTGCCGTGCAGTTCTTAGAGCCTGTTACCTCGTTATTGTAGATAGTACAATTCTGTCCGCCCACGAATATTCCGGGTCCGTAGTTATCCCATACCTCGTTATTCGACACAGTCCACCAGTTTGTATTTTTGCACTGCATTCTGATACCGCCAGGGAATGATATATGTGCTCCTGGGGCAGCGTTCTCATATACCTTATTGTTGTCGATGCGGTTGTACTTGCTGCCGGCTTTTGAGTATATGCCTGCCAGAGCATTCCCATAGATCTCGCAGTTTGTCACATTATTGTAACAAGACTTAGAGTATAGTCTAATTCCAGCGCCGGGTGAATCGCATGATGATTGAAGTGTTGCGCTTGTATTGTACACCTTGCAGTTATCTATCGTGCTGTTCCAGATGTTATAGTAGAAGTGAATCCCACATCCGCTGTTTAGCTCACCAGTATTAGCACCGTTATCATGCACCGTGCAGTTATATATCGTGTTGTTCTCGACCCTGGCAGTATTTGGTCCTGTCGATGTACCCTGGATGCATATCCCTTCCTGGAAGCCTGATATGTCCAGATTTTCGATGACCACGTTGTGGTATCCTCTAAACTGGCCCGCATTGTAGTTAAGAATCCCGTATGACCAAGCAGCATCACTTCCGGTTATCCCGAAGTTGTTCCCATCGATAGTGATGCCCTCAGCCCCTACAATCAGACCGCTTCCAGTGCAGACCATCGTGTCGTTGAGTGTGCAACTCTCTGTTACCGTATCTCCGGGTCCAAAAACCATGTTTGAAACATCGCCGATGCATGCGCCGTTAGCGCTCGCGCCTCCTGCCACCACCAGCAACACCATCCCTGTCAGTGCCAGCGTCATCATTCCGGACGAGAGTCTTCTCGTCCCTGTCAGTCGTCTCGTAATCGATACTAGCATCACTGTTAGCATCGCAATC
>DASC01000162.1 GCA_002503595.1 Candidatus Methanogaster sp. UBA203
CACACTGATCGCGGATTCTGCCGCGGGCTACCTGATGCGGGCAGAAAAGATCGACAAGGTGATCGTTGGCGCGGATCGGATCACGAAGGATGCGGTTTTTAACAAGATCGGGACGTATACCCATTCAGTGCTTGCAAAAGAGCATAAGATACCGTTTTATGTTGCAGCACCGATCTCCACGTTCGATTCTGCCCGGCTTGAGCGCGACGTCGTAATCGAAGAGCGGGATCCCGATGAACTGCGGCGCATCAGGGATGTGATGCTTGCGCCAGCAGATGCCGCGGTGTATAATCCCGCGTTCGATGCAACGCCGATGGAGAACGTTACTGCTGTTATCACTGAAGATGGGGTGGTGTATCCGGGGGAATCTTGGGGGGGTACGAGGGTGGCTGCCAGATCAAGCACTGGTGCTGGGTCGAGACAGACGAGATGAGGCTGGGGCGTCCACCATAACATATAAGTGTCAACCACTCGATGATCCTGATATGATCGCATCTACCACGAAAAAAGCTGCCGTTGTGTTATTTTTGGTGGCGGTTGTAGTGGTCGCACTGGTAATGTTTGTCAATGCCACCAAAGATGAAACGCAACAGCAACCTGACTCGTTCTGTTTCCGCTTTTACGGGAATGTTAGCATCGAGGGCGCGCCTGCGCCGGTGCAGACCACCCTATTCGCAAAGATCGGGGACAAGACCTGTGGCGTTACAGGCATCACAGCACCGGGGCGGTACGATCTCAATGTATTCGCGCATCCTGATACAGAGGACTACCTCTCATTCTGGATACAAACACCATCGATGGAATCTGCAGTACCGGTAGATCAGAAACGGACGCTGCCCATGAGCCGGGAGTGCTTACTTGACCTCACGGTCGCAACCAATGATCCCAATCACACAGTTCTGCAGAAGGAAATGTCCGCTGACCTGCAATCGGCAACACCTCTCAATGCCAATACCTCGGTCAACTACACATCAGAGCCAGCTCAGGGGTACGATCCGATGCTGCGGGATGTGGTGATCAGCGAGATCATGTGGGATGAGAAGGAGTACATCGAGCTATATAATACGCTCGATGATACCATCTGCATCGGAAACTGGACGATTACGAGGGGTGTGGGAGCGGTCAATGACACCATCGATATCACAATCGAACAGGGGGCGATCATAGCATCGCATGGCTATTACCTGATCGCGGAAAACGATGCCACGACCTGCGAACCGGATCAGATCTCAAACATAGCCCTTAAAAACAGCGGAGAGATTCTGCAACTTTTCAACGGCTTTCCCCCGATCTCGAAGAGGGTCGATATCGTGAACCGGGATGGGAACTGGTTTGCCGGGAAGAACGATGCTGTCGGACAGTCTATGGAGCGAATCTCATCGGTGGATGGCACAAATCCGGATAACTGGCACACATCACTGGGATATGAGTGCGGGCGCATCGGAACACCCGGGGTTACGAATTCCATTCCGGACAAGACTCCTCCGAATATAACACTTGTCAACGATTTCATCGGCGTGAACGATAATATCGTGGTCGCTTTCAGTGAACCGATCGACATCCCAACACTCTTCGTATCGGTGGTCGGTCCTTATCACGGCGTGATACTGAGGTACACTATCACCTGTGGCGGATCTGGGCTGGGCGCTTCATTCGATCCGGACAATCCGCTTCAGGTCGGAGCATACAGCGTCCGTGTGAAATGCAGGGATCCGTCAGATAACCTTGCAGAGCGGGATTTCGTGCTAACGGTCGTGGATCCGGGAGAACCTGAACCCTCGCCCACACCCACCGCTACACCCACCGCTACACCCACCCCAACGTCCACTCCTTCGTCCGCTCCAAAGATCGTGATCAACGAACTGATGCCAGACCCGATAGGGACGGATCGTGGAAACGAGACCACGGAACTGTACAACTGCGGCGATGAGCCGGTCGATATCGGCGGCTGGGTTCTCAAAAATGAGGATGGTGCTACCTACAATATTCCGGCAGGCACGACCATTAATCCGTACGGATATTACCTGACAACAAAGGTACAACTCGACAACAGTGGCGGGCAGGTGCTTCTGTACCGCAATGGCGAGCAGGTCGACAGCAGCATCAAATACACGCATTCGACAGAAGGGATATCGTGGCAGCGGCGAATCGACGGGCGCGATACCGACAGCGATGGCGACTGGATCGAGCGCGGTTCCACGTTTGGGATGTCCGGGTGACGCACCCCGGGTGGCGTGAACCTTATGAGTTAGGAGCTGCGCACTCCGCGTGCTCTGCGGTTATTTTTCTTGCCCGAAAGCATAGAATCACAATCGAGAGGTTAATCAACATACCGGAGTAGTTACGCATTCCGCACCATTATGGCTCTCTGGTAATTCGCGTTGCATACACTTTTTCACGCTTCCGGAGGATATGGTTAGGATAAGGAAGATTAAACCACAGAGGTCACAGAGGGCACAGAGAGTTGTTATTTTCATCTTTCGCCCCCTCTGTGTCACTCTGTGCCCTCTGTGGTCTTCCAAAAAAACCCCATTTCAAAAAAATCAAAAAGTCTCCGGGTTTTGGTCACCGCAATGCGAGAACCAAAGACCCGAAATATTATGGGACTCAAACTCCAAAATGAGTGAACATGCCTGAAACGTCCGATCTTGGAGCACGCACCCCGGAAGCAAGGGAGATCTCATCGAAAAGCCGCAGCATAGCAAGAGAGATTGTCGGCGATTCCGGATACGAGGACCGGATACGGCAGCGCTGCGTGATCGCAACCGGCGATCCCGAATTTGCAGGTCTGCTCAGGTTCAAGAATGATCCCATCCGCGCAGGAGTCGATGCGATCGGACATAAGAGGGACATTTACACCGATATCCGGATGGTCTCTGTGGGCATCACGAAGGTGGGGCACGACTGTCCGATAACCTGCGTGCTCGATATCGCTGCTGGCGAGAAACTTGTTGCTGAATATGGCATCACCAGGACCTCGGCAGGATTTAAGGCACTGGGGCATGATCTGGACGGTGCAATAGTGGTGATCGGGAATGCGCCGTCAGCCGCGCTTCTGGTCTGCGAGTTGATAGAAAGCGGCATCAGTCCCGCACTCGTTGTTGGGACTCCGGTCGGCTTTGTGAACGCTTCCGAATCGAAGGATCTGCTGCACAGTATGGATGTCTCATCGATCACGTGCACCGGCACCAGAGGCGGGACTCCGGTTGCGGTCGCCTGCATGAACGAACTGATTGCGATTTTCTGGGAGGAGGATGTGGATGGGGCGGATGCCACAGGTTAGCTGGATCCTGCTTCTCTTCTCACTGATCCTGCTTGCTTATCCTGCGGATTGCCTGAACACCACCACCGGCGGCAGCAACGAGACGCAGATACTGATCGATGGAGAGGGTTATGTGCTTGCAAACGGCGAGCAGCGTGTGTTCTACCAGGGGTATTCGGTTGTTATCAAGGGTGTGGATGCGAAAGGAGAGAGAGCATGGATCGAATTACTGCAAAACGGAATATCTGTCAGTTACGGGATATTTGAAGCAGAAGACAACCTTGTTTATCCGGAAGAGGGTGGAATATTCAATATGACCATCGACCACATATATGTCGGGTCGCAGAAGGATCTCGTCTTCTTCTACGTGCGCCAGTACCGCGATCCGGATCTGCCAGAGCCTGCGCCGTCACTCGACACGACGCCAGCACCGGATGCGTCCGGTTCCAGTGCCACATCCACGCCGCGGGATGTGCCGGATCCGAGTCCGAGTCCTGGATGTGGCGCGTGCATGGCGGCAGGGGTTGTGCTGCTGTATGTAGCATCGAAGAGGTTTGCAAGGCGGCAGCGGTAATCGGTGATCTGAAAAAAAGAAAAGAGGATTGACCCGGGGAGGGGTCAATCAGTGGTTACAGTCCTAGTCCCAATTATTGCTGGTCCAATTCCAGTACTCCCAACCAGTGCCATTCCACTGCATGTACGTAGCGTTGCCAGTATCATTGTACAGGACACGCGACGTATGAGGGGTATCGTCTACCTCGGCTGACACATTCCACGCATCAGCGCCGGTCTTGGTTGCATCAGTGTGGTTGGCATCGATTATCAGACCTTCAATCCGCGTCCATGTGATGTTCAGATGTGTATGCGTGTGACACGCCATGCACACGGTATTGTTGTCGGTGTTGGCAGTAGTCCCGTTGACCGTATTGGTCTGGTTCCAGAACGCGTAGTGCGCAGAATCCGGATTATTGATCTGCTCCATCTCGGTGTAGTGACAGTCCACACAGTCAATAATCACTGCAGCATGTGGCGTTTTATTCGATCGCCAGTACCATGTGCTTTCATTGGTGACGTTGCCTGTGCTGTTCCAGTGCTCGAAGTTCTTGCCGTATGCACCAGGTGCGAGAGCCTTAGTCAAGCCGAACTCTTCAAGCGCAGTCTCATTGATCTGGTGGCAGAAACAACCCGGGTGATCAGCGTTATACGTAGCGTGTGCGCCAGTATTCGCCTTCCACTCTGCAACCTCATTCACATGACACTTCTCACACAGTTCATACTGAGATTCACTTGTTCGCACACTGAACCACGTATGCTGTCCAACAAACATTGCCATCGTCTGCGGCAGTACGAATAACCCAATCGCAAGTACGGCAACCGAGAGCAATATTATGTTCTTTCCTTTCATCTATCCTCCTTGCTATATTCGAATATAACGGTGATACTANNAACCCCTTGCCATCACCTGCTCCGCTTCAGAAGCGCATCCTTTGCAACCTTGATCGCGCAGAGTTCTCCGCACATCGAGCATGCATCACCGCTGCTGACCCGGGTCTCGTGTATCGATCTTGCACGCTCCCCATCGATCGCGCACTCGAACTGGGCGTCCCAGTCAAGGTTCTTGCGTGCGACTGCCATCTTCTTATCCATTGAAAGCGCGTGCTCCCGGACGCCTAACTTTGCGAGGTCGATTGCATGGGCAGCGATCTTTGTGACGATCGTGCCCTCCCTGACATCCTCGACCGTCGGGAGCGCGAGGTGCTCGGCAGGCGTTACCATGCAGAGGAAGTCTGCCCCGTACATGCCCGCGATTGCGCCGCCGATCGCGCCTGTGATGTGGTCGTATCCCGGTGCAAGATCGGTCACGACCGGACCTAACAGGTACAGGGGCGCGTCATCGCAGAGATGCTTGATGGTGCGCACCCCGTATCCGATGCCATCTACCGGAACATGCCCGGGACCCTCGACCATGCACTGGACACCTGCTGCTCTCGTCTGCCTGACCAGTCTGCCAAGCGTGATCGCCTCATGAAACATTGCATCGTCGTTGGCGTCAGCGATGCATCCCGGGCGCATGCCATCGCCGAGACTGATCGTTACATCGTACTCGCGTGCGATCTCGAGCAGGTAATTAAACTCAGAATAGAACGGATTCTCAGCCTCGTTGGTAAGCATCCATGCGACGGTGAGCGCGCCTCCGCGGCTTACCACATCCAGTATCCGGCTGCCTGCTGTGAAATGTTTGAGTATCTCCTGGTTCACGCCTGCATGAATCGTCATGAAATCGACGCCGCTTTCTGCATGGCTCCTGACCGCGTTAAAGAGATCGTCAGCGGTCATCTCGCTTTTTCGCCCGCAGGCTGCATGATAGATCGGAACCGTGCCGACAGGGACGCTAGTTGCATCAAGGACTCTCCCTAGCACCTCCTGTAGATCGCCTCCGGTCGAGAGATCCATCACGGTATCTGCTCCGTGCCGGATTGCGACACTGGCTTTCTCGATCTCCTCGCTTACGCTCTGGTAATCGGCAGATGTCCCGATGTTGGCATTGATCTTGGTGCGCACGGATTCCCCGACCGGGGTAGGGGCTGCGCTTCTGGAGACGTTCTTCGGAATTACCACGCGCCCTGCTGCAACGAGGCGACGCAGTCTCTCGGCATCGATCCCCTCTGTCTCTGCCGCCTCCCTGATCTCGCGGGTGATCTCGCGGCTCTGCGCGCGGTCAAGCAGTGTCATCTTGCTCCACAGTGATATGGACGCCGCGCTCGCTTGCGATCTCTGCCAGATGGAGGATCTCCTCCAGAGGGAGCTGGATATCAAAATCAGAGGCGGTATATGACTCCTTATCCATCGTTTTTGCCGTATCGATCAATCTCGAGACCATCCTCTCTTCGTCATACAGCACAGGATACTCGGACGTGTGCGAATGCGAGACAAACCTGAGATTTGGGTACTCCTCTGCAAGTATGTACAGCAGACATGCACGGTAATCCTTGTTGATGTACATATCAAACTCGGATGACACGATCCCGCTTCTGTCCAGTTCTTTTAAAACATCCGTTGCGTAACGGTGTAGATTATCCTTAATCGCTTTCGCCTTCCCGCGGCAGAGATAATCCTCGATTCCTTTTCGCTTAAGTGTGATATCAATACGGTCTGCCGGAAGCGCAGCCGTTCCCTCATGTTTCCGGTACTGCGCGGCATCCACGATCAGTTGATACTTTCCCTCGCCGGGATTTTCGATCGTAACGGATCCGTCCGCTCCAGTTATATGCTCAAGGGTAATGCTGATCCCGATTCCACGCATCAGGGTTACGCCTGCGCCTTCGATCCCGTTTCCATCCTCGTCAGTGACACGAATCGTAAGTGGATTCTCAACAATCTTCGCGCCCTTCGCAAGGCTAAGCGTTCCGTCGCTGTACGACGCATCCGGATGGTAGTAGTCATAGAGGTGCAGGAACTTGTCAGGGCGCCCGACCTTCAGATCATCCCCGGAAACCGTGCCCCTGGCAGCCAGTCTCTTCTGTATCTGGCGTTCGACCGTCCGGTGGTAACTGTTTAATATTTTGTATGATTCGCGATTCCTTTCGAGAGCAGGACGTAGTTCGCTTACCATTGCCGCAAACGATCCGGCAGCATCCTCTACACCTCCTGCATCCAGCGTATATTCCCTTTCAGCCAGTCCGCTCTCCCTCCAGAAATAGTCAGGCGGCATGAACTCCTTTATGCCGTCTTCGGTACTCGATAGTTCGGAATGCATCTGATCGATGATGGCCTGGCAGCGTTTCATGAACGCACCCCCGATCTCATTTAATCGCACGAGTTTCTCAGGACTCGATGTGCCGAGCACGTCTTCCTTAAACTCCTTAAATTTCTCATCCTCAACCGATTCAATAGCAGTATCAAGAGCACTGATAAGTGTTGTCCGGTATGTCCGGAACTCCTCCTTTGTCGCTGTCTTGAGTGTGGTGATATCCTCCTCGAGTCTGGTTACAGCCCCGCCGTAATCACGCGCCTGCAGTGCATCTTCCACCTGATCGGCAGAGACTTCGCCTGTGTGGTATGCTGCAAGTTTCTTTGCGTCATCCACACATCCTCGCAGCGCATCTTCGGTGATCGCCTTCAGACGATCCAGATAACCCACGATCTCGCCCGTGTCCTTACCCGGGTCTGCAATGGATTCGAGTTCAGAGATATAGGATCCAAGATCGTATCCAGCGTTGTCAAGCGTACCTAATTTTGCGCGGGAGTCCTCTGCATATTTGACCGCTGCATCGTACAACCGGTCGATGAATTGCTGCTCTGTCCTGTCAAGGTCCTGCGCGATATTCCTGATCGCAAACAATGTCACGCCCTTGATCACCTCCTGGTCGCAATCGATTGACCCGCTATCAGGATCGATGCTCCCGCCGCTCTCGTGTATCGCGCGTTCGATCGCGTCCACTTCAGTTACACTCTCGGCGATGGTGATCGAGTGTGCGTCCTCGATTGTATGCATCCGGCTTCGCAGCTGGATCATGTCCATGCAGGTGCCGCGCAGTTCACGCTCCTTCACCCGCGACGCAGGATCCTCGAGCCGCCGCTGCTTCACTGATTTGATGTACCACGCTGATGCGACTGCGATGATGACTGGCACGCCGATAATCCCAAACAAGAGCGCTATATCGGAATCGCCTTTTAAAAACAATGCACCTGCTATTATAAGAACCGCAAGCACAGATGCCACCGCAATGGCGATGTTTTTTATATCATCCCTGTTCATCGGTTTGATTATTGCTCCGGAACTTAAAAACCCTATTGCTGGAGATGTGATACTTTTTGTTATCTTTTGAAATGGGTTTTGGAAAAACCACAGAGAGCACAGAGAAAACAGTAACTCTCTGTGCCCTCCGTGTCCTCTGTGGTTAATCTTCTGTGCCATAACCGGCACTGTCTAAAAATCCAAGTGTTTTATCACCGCGGAATACGAAGTATCTCCGAAGGCCGAACGAGAGAGGGGGCAGAGTTTTAAGACCGATCCGATCCTCTGCGTTCTCCGCGGTAAAATTTATGGATATAGCGATTTCACTGGATTTTCTGATTGTGCCGCCATACCCGGGAACTTTGGGTCACTACCATAAGATTGGGCTTGTACCCCACCCGCATATACGAAGACTCATCAGACCGCTCTCTCTAGCATCTGCTTGATACCGACACGCATCGCATGTACGAACGTATCACTCCGCCCAATGAGCGAGACTGCGATTCCGAGTTTGTGGATGCGCCGGGCAAAGTTCCTGCTGCTGCATACCCCGATCTTCGTATCGACCAGTTCCATCTGTGTGAAGATCGGCAGATACAGAATCCGCACGCCGTTCTTGGTCATCCGCTGCATATATATCAGACTCGCCTCCTGTACGCCAATCTCATCGAGCAGGATGCCGGTACCGGTATCAGGAGGCATGCTTGTGAGAATGATCAGTTGCCGCTCGCCTCTTCTGAGATCCCATCTCATGCGGAGCAACTCTGCAAGCGCAAGATCGAGTCTACAGCATCCTGACCCGTTTTCAGCGAGCAACCGCCTGTAATCGATGCTGTCATAAGTATCGACACCGGATCCGAACGCGATGAGCGATCTGGTCTGCGCATCGCGAATCTCCTCAAAAAGAGCGATTGTTGCGATCTTTGCAAGCGTCAGCGGTGCCCTCTCTTCAGGGATCTCCCGCCCAAGCATCACTGATCGCGCCCACGCGGTCATCCGATCCGAATTGTCAACGAGGACTGCAAGATGCAGATCCGGCACACTCCTCACCCGCGCCCTCCCGATGATCGCATCCATCCGTCTCCCGCGTGCGCAGAACTCCTGCTGCGTCCTGTTAATAGCGATTGTCCCGGCACCATCATACTGCCGATACGCCACTTTCGTAAGCGTTGGAGGGATATAATAATCCTTCTTAAACGCATCCCTGCCGATATCTCTGCAATTTTCGATTATTCTCCTGTAAACCCCGGGACTCTTGCTATTCAGGAATTGTGCACAGTACGATGTCGTATCAGAGAGGATATCCATGATACCTCAAAACGTATCCTTGATCGAGATCGCCAGTTCATGGACCCTGTGCAGGGAATGCGGATCGGTCTCGTCCGCAATGATCGCGCCCTGATGGAATGCGGCATCCATGAATGCGCTGACACGATCCGAGCCCTGTTTCATCGAGAGTTCGCAGTACCTTGCCATCTTGATGACGCCATCGGTAGACAGCCCCTGTGGAAGTCCGCGATCCTTCTTCCAGATCGCTCTGGTCTCATCTGCAAACATAAGTATGGCATCCACTACTTTTTCATCGAGGTTGGGCGCGATCGAGATGAGTAGCGATCGTTCGGTAGAGTTGCTCGGGTAGCCGATGTCTATCGGCACGAACCTCCGCTTCAGCGCATTGCTGAGCCTATACGTCCCCTCGTCTCCGAAGTTCGCTGTTGCGATCAGTATCCAGCCGTCTGGCTTTTCGAGGGTCTTCTCCTCGTATTCGAGCGGCAGCGTTCCGAGCGATAGCAGCAGAAAGAGACCTGAATATGCGGAACTCGGAGCGCGCGTGAACTCGTCGATAAGGAGATTCTTCTGGTCGAAGATCGCACGCGTAACGACGCCGTGTTTGTACACGAACCGCTCCGCAAGTTCGGAATTGCCTGACATCGAGAGCGGATGAAAGCCCCCTATGATCTGGTACTCGCTCATCCCCTCTGTGCCCTCGATCTCATAGAACGAGTCTCTTGAACCGCCGAGATAGGTCAGAAGATGCTCTGCAATCGTTGTTTTCCCATTCCCTGGGGGGCCGTACAGCATGACCGGATAGCCGAGATCGATGTACCTGAGCGCGCGCAGGATGGCGTCATCATGTCCCTTGATCGTACAGGTTTCGAGTATCTTGAGATAGTCGTCTGTCGACAGCATTTATTTGAATGCAAACTCTATGTTTTTCTCTATCTGGTGCAGAAGTTTCTCTGCATCATCCTTCGTTCCGTATTCGTACTTCGAAACGAGTAAATCCATTTCGTTCTTGAATTTACCGATTTTCTGCACGCAGACTAATTTGTTCGGATTCTCTTTCCTGAATTCATCCTGAAACATCTTCATCTCCTTTATGATCGACTCATAAGGATTTTCTTCCTCCGCCTCGTCTTCCTCGTAGCCCTCTGTTGCTGCTCTATGGTATACCACATCTCCCGCCTCTGTAATCTCCTTCTCGATATCGAACGCGTTTAATACCAGGTTGTTTGCAAAGAAGACCACCATGACGAAGGCGACATGCGATAGGAGATAATACCAGCAGAGCTTGAGAATATCTCCGCTCGCCATCGAGAAAAATTCGCCTACTTCGCTAAAATTGTCGATGTTTTGATGTTGGCTGATAGTGACGATCGTGACAAGCAGAATAAATATTGCAAGCGTCAGGAATCCCGCCTTCACGGTCGTATAGAATCGGTTGAGCGCGGAGAACTTAAGATTCCTTGCAGCGCCAGCGATCCGGTAACACCACAGTGACGGTATCAGTGAAGAGAGAACGAGCACCAGCAGCAACATGTCAGGTCTTCCTCCGACAAAGTCCAGATTCGAGGTCTGTGCGATGTTATACACTACGAGAGCAAATCCCATCCATGCAAATCCGTACCCATATCTCGGCGAGTCCACGATCGCAATAAGAACGACGATCGCATTCGCCATTGCAAAGATGGCTATGGGGAGGAACCCGAACGATCCTGATATGTACTTGAATGACTCAAAGAGATCGGTGGTGTATGCAAGATCTGTTGCGGCACCCACTGCCCAGTATGCAGAAAAACCGAGAAAGATGTATGCAACAAACTTGACCGCATGTTTTGGAATCAATTGTACGACAGGCACGGCAAGCGCAGTGATCAACATCAGCAGAAACATCACCACAAATCCGGACGTCCCGTCATAGATCGGTGATACGTATATGTTCATGATTCCTATCAGCACCGCGCAAAGCAGCGCAACATTCCCTATAGCAGATGATTGTTTACCCAATGTACTAACCTCCTTATGTAACTCCGTATAAGAGTTGCAACTCGGAGGATATATAATTTACTGTTGCGGTATGTTAGGAGTCTCGATCCTTCCGTATCTTATATCCTCATAAGTCCGGTATGCCGCGATGAGAATGCCCATCAACGCCGGTGCCATGAAGAAGCCTGCGATACCCGCGACGAGCGCGCCGCCGATGAACATCAGCAGCATCAGGAGCGGGTGGGTGTACGATTTCACGCCGACGATGTACGGACGGAGCACCAGTTCGGTCGGACCATAGATCACAGCCGCGGCTACGGCATAGAAGATGACAGCATCCCAGAGTCCATACTCGAAGTATCTGCCAACAGCGATCGGGCCAAGGATCATCCAGCCGGCAAATATCGGTATCAGTGAAGCAAGGAAGATCAGCGATGCCATAGCGAGGATGCTTGGAACCCCGAAGAAGTAGAATACGAATATCGAGATCATGCTGGCAAATATCGCGACATACAGATTGCCTATGAATATCCCTGAGAGTATCTGATCCGCATGTTCGATGAATGCATCGACGATCCCAATATTCGGTTGCGGAACCAGATCCCGAAGAAGCGCCACAAACCGATCCCCATCCATCAGCAGGAAGAAGCAGACGAAGACCGAGACTATGAAATTGATGATAAGTATCGCGATCTTCTCTGCGTACTCGATTGCCGGGATCTGCCCGATGATCCCGATCACATAGTCTGTGAGATTCTCGATCATCTGCGAGATATCTCCCTCATTATATATAAATTCCGGGAGGTCCAGCCCTTCGATCGTGGCTATGAACGACGCCATGATCTCTAAATGGTGTTCAACCACCCAGATGATCTGGTGCCGGATTTCAATCGCACCCATGCCGAGTATGAATAGGATCGGAGTGATGATACATGCCGTTGCGATGAATGGAGCAAATCTCGTGTATTTTGATAATTTATTGTTGATCGGTCTCCCAACGTACGCAAAGACCACGCCAAGAACGATACCATCGATAAGCGGTAGTATAGTGTAGACAATCGCCAAAAAAATGATCGAAACTCCTGCTATGATTGCTATCGTCCATTTATGTTCGATGAGTTTCGATACACCGTCAGGCTCCATGGTTAATCAGTCAAACCCCCACTGTATCCGTCTTTAAAACGGAAATCCCACATCCCTATTTGTGCACAGGAATTACCCGCTCCATCCTGCTGCCACGGACGATGATGACCGAGCATGGTGCAGTGGCTACAACCTTCTCAGAGATGCTCCCGATCAATAACTTCGAGATCGTCTTCTTTCCGGTATACCCGATCACCACCAGATCGATACCCTCGTCACGCACAATCTTCAGGATTTCAGATGCAGGTTTTCCGTCACGCACGACTACCTTCGCATCCACTCCTTTCGATTCCGCAATCTTTTTCACCCGATCCGCAATCTTTGCGGATTCGTCAAGCATACGCTGCCGCATCTTCTTTATCGCCGACTCAGGGAGTTTTATGATATCACCATAATGCCTGCCCGCGCCAACACCGGCAGCGGTAACCACCCGGGTCTCAACGATGCGGCTCGTATCAACGATATTACATGCAGCGACCTTTGCGCCGAACCTCTTTGCAATGCTAAGGCCTGATTGTGCCGCATACTCGGCATCCTTTGAGCCATCGGTGGGGATGAGGATATTTTCGTAACCTGCCTCTGATATGCCGCCTCGCACCAGCATGACATGACATTCCGCACCGCGCAGTACGCGGCTTGCGACCGCGCCGATATGTCTAGAATGTGATATTCCGGTTGCGCCCATGAAGATCACGCTGGCGTCGATCTCGGCTGCTTCGTTGACGATCTCGTCGAACGGATACCCGAGCAGCACCTCTGTCGATTTTACGGTCGCGCCATACTCTTCCGCAGTCTTCCTTGCCCGGTCGAGATATATCTCCCCGGTCGTTTCCATCCGTTCGACGACATCCGGGTCATTGTACACGCTTGAGTCCACCACATTGATGATCGTCAGTTCCGCGCCATATATCTCGGTAAACCGTGCGGCATGTACCACCGCGGCGTCTGACTGAACCGAACCGTCAACCGATACCAGATACTGAAATCTTGCCATTCAATCCTCCTTAACTGTATACACCCGCTCAACACGGGTACTCTTCACCACAAAGACCGAACACGGCGCGGTTCGTGCAACCTTCTCGGATACGCTCCCGAGCATCCACCGGGAGACTTTGCCCTTTCCGCTGTAGCCGATCACCACAAGATCGATGTTCTTGGCACCGACCGCTTTTAATATCTCGACTGCGGGTTTTCCTTCCCATATCAGGGTCTTTGTCTCGATGCCTTTGGATTTGCCGAGTGCAACCACATCATCGGTGGTTCGCCCTGCCTCCAGCATATCCTTCTCGCTGCCTATGCGTATCACGGAACATGCCATCAGATCGGCATGGCACCTGTGCGCGATGCTTGCAGCGAATGTCGCAGCATACCCGGCATCGATCGAGCCGTCGGACGGGATCAGGATATTCCTGTAGAACCGATCGTTCTCGAGTTCGTCCCGCACCAGCAGCACGTGACACTGTGCGCCGCGAAGCACGCGCTCAGCGGTGCTACCGATCGTCTCGCCCTCGGCGCGTTCCGCACCATAAGCGCCAAGAATGATCACGCTGGCATCGATCCTCTTTTGTTCCTTGATGATCTCGTTGTATGGCGATCCCGTAAGCACCCTTGCTTCGAGTACCCCGATCCCGTAACTCTTGCACTGATCCTGCACATCATCGATCAGGGACTGTCCGATCGCGGTCTCTTCCTCGATCTCCGCGGCGTCCTTGTGTGCTCTCGTATCCACCACATAGATCGGTGAAATCTCTGCATTGTACATCTCTGCCATCCGTATGGCATGTTTGACTGCTACTCTGGAATAATCAGAGCCATCAACCGGTAACAGGAATTGAAATTTTACCATAGGCGATCCCTCGATGTTATGAATTAGCCCATAACACTTAAGTCTATTTCCCAATGCCGCAATGGAAATAAAAATAGAAATGGTTGAATAAATCAACCATTGCATCTACATCTGTTTGGCTATGTACGGATTGTCAGGTAGCGTGAGATCGAGTCCCATCGCTTCCGCAAGAATCTCCTGCTGATCCTTGAAGATGATATTCGTGTCCATCGCGTTGATGCCGTCCATGATGTTCCGCCTGCAGAACGGACAGGTGCATGTTATGATGTCGGCATTCACAAGTTCGGCATCCTGAACTCTCTTCTGCGCCATCTTGAGCGCAAGATCAGAGACACCTGCCTTGATCCCGCCGCCCGCGCCGCAGCAACGCTGCAGTTCCCGCGTTCTTGCCATCTCGACGAAGTCCGCGCCAGGAACCATATCGTAGATCCTTCGTGGCGCATCGTAGACTCCGCAATGCCTTCCTGTATGGCAGGAATCGTGGAATGTTACTCGCTTCTTCAGCGGGTTCTTCCAGTCGAAGTCGCTCTCACTGAGCGTCCCATCATCCAGCAATCTGTCCATGTACTCACTGATTGCAATGGTCTCGAACGGGAGCTCTCCGCCCTCATAGAACTTGGGCCAGTCGATCTTGCTGGTCCGGTGGCATCCCGCGCATGCATAGATCACAGTCTTCACACCCTTCTTGACCATCGCATCGATGTTGTGGTTCACGAACTCCTCTGCAAGCTCAAGCTGCCCCGTTCTGATCAGAACCGAGACACAGCACCATTCCTCGGGTCCGAGCATCGTGAACGGGATGTCCAGTGCCTGCAGAACCCTTGTCGTTGCAACACCGACCCGCTGCATCCGAAATGCTGCTGTACATCCTGTGAAGTATGCGACCTCAGCCTTGTCCTTGATCTCGATATCCTCTGGAACCCAGCAGAGACGATCCTCCTGGTCAGCGGCAAAGACGTTGTGGGACGCTAAAAGATCTACAAAACCGGTCTGCTTACCATACGGTCCGCGCTTATGCATAACAGCATTCCTGCGGAACGACTCCCAGATCTCAACGGTATTGATGGATGCCTCGCAGACCGTACCACAGATACCACACGTCGTGCAGTGATAGATCTCGTCCTTCAGCTTGAGGACATCGTCCTCGGGAATCTGCCTCGGACCAAAGAGCTTTGCGCGCAAGCCGTAACCTTTGTTTAGCATCTCACGCATACCGGTGAGTTTGTTCTTCGGCGAAAAGTCCATCTTCTGCTTGTCGGTCATGCCCTCTCTGCCTTCCGGAGTGAAAGTCTCCTCCTCGATCTCCTCAAGCACGGGACACCAGTTCAGACACTCGCCGCACCGTGTACACGCGTCGATCTCAAGTAGCTGCGACGTCGTGAATCGCTCGGTTGTAAGCGATGGTTCGTTTCGTGCCATTATTCACCACCACCGTGTGTGAGGATCGAGAGCGGTGTCGCGATGATGTGGATGTACTTGGTAAACGGTATCATCGCAACGCAGAAGAGAAGCGAGATCACCACGTGGAAGAGTGCTGCCGGGGGTGCCAGTTCATTGGAGATTCCCATGAATCCTCCAGGACTTCTGATCCATTCCGAGATGAATCCGGTGACCACGATTACGAAGAGTCCACCTGTCAGGAAAACATCATAGAACGTGGTACCTTCACGGACCTCTGTGATGAAGAGCCGTCTTGCGATTGCGATTAGCACGCCAACGAGGAGCACGTAACCGAAGACCTCGTTCAGCAACACGATCGCCGGAAAGCTCTCGACAAGTGGACGTCCCTCGGTGATGGTTTCACCAAACATGCCACCATACTTGTGTAGGAGTTCCACCACAAACATCAGCATCGAGAAGACGAAGAGCATGATCCAGCCCCAGAAGATCGTTATATGCATGACCCATCTGGTGACACTGCGCTTCAGAATACGCCGCTGGATCAGGATGTCCATCACAAGAGTTGTGAGCACACCCTGCTCATGTTTCTTGTCGAAGATCTGAGAGAGGAGCAGTTTCAGGAAACCGCCGATGCTGCCGCCCTGACCCGGTTTTCCATATCCTTCGGATCCATAGCCCCATTTCTTCATCTGAAACAGTAGCCCTCCGAGAAATAGTATGACCGTTGCAAATCCTACAACTATCATAACTGCAAAAGAGAGTTCGCTGTAATATTCCATATTTAGCCTCCTTTATTCGTATCGATCAAAGGTTATCACCTTTATGACCTTTTCATTGGAGTTATCTTATTTAAAAGTTATCGATGCCAGCCCCACCAAGCAATCTGCGCGGCGCAATAGATGCTGGAGGGTATGTGTCGTTCGACCATCTTTACCGCACCTCAGAATGTAACGGTTTTATCGCTCTCTGTAACTATTTCATACAGGTCCCTCATCGTTGACAGAGGACACATCTCCGACCCATCTGATTGGCGGATTTTGAGGCAGCCACCGCAGGCAAATATCTCGCCACCCGCATCCACAAATGTTCTCATCTGTTCGGTCACCACAAACTTACTCGTGTCCAGAGACTCGCACTCCACACCTTTGCCAAGCAGGAATACTTTTACGCAGTCACCCTCTGCCAGTGCGAAATTTCCGAACCGAAAAGCGTTCCAGACAGTCTCCGAATCATCCGAATAGATTATGATCCCTATCTTCATGGTTTCACCATATTAACGATCCGTTCACGGTTATAAAAACCTTTTCTGATGCACAAGCGGCGATATCAGCCATTCCTGCCAAGCATCTTGCACGCCTGACAGAGCCCACCCGTGCACGGCTCGCCGCAGACCCGGCACGGCACAAGCGATGCCGGCGGATACGCATCGCCAAGCGCACCGATCATCCTGTCAAACCCGCGCACGATCCCGTGCCTGGTGCCAGGGTGCAGGTCCTCAAACTCGCGCAAGAATATCCGCACCCCGAGCCGGTACGCCTCGTCCATGTACGGGCACGCCTTCGGGCAGACAGAAAGTCCGACCGCGCCCGCGTACGCCACAACCTCGCTCTCGGGAACGTGCCGCAGGGGCTTGATGCGCGGGAC
>DASC01000176.1 GCA_002503595.1 Candidatus Methanogaster sp. UBA203
ACCTCTGCGCCCTCCGCGTTCGGCCTTCGGTACTGCTTCGCAGACCGCGGTGATAAAACACTCGGATTTTTAGACAGTGCCCTCCTGAACAGCAAGACCAGTGCCCCCGGGCGTTTGCCTGCACGATGATGTCGCTGTAGCCGTCTCGCTGCCAGTCCTGGTAGAGCTTCACCCGCCATTCGAGATTTCCGGAAGGTGGTTACCTGTTAATTATACATAAACATTACCATTGCAAACACCATCCTTTTTCCGTACCATCCTATATAAATATTGTGGTAAAAATCCACCGATTTTTCTTTTGTGGAGTGGATTTATATAGGGGTGCATCAATAGTCTACAGTCGGCAAGTATATGCCGCCACATGCATAAACTCATAACTATAAAAGAGGCATAAGGCATGAATCTGAGAACACCAAACTCAAACGACGCAACACAGACACATAACCGCTCCAAGAGCGTTGTACCGATGTCCGGACTCTGTACACGCTGCGTGGACGGATGCCGCGGAAACTGTGAGGTATTCAAATCTTCATTCAGAGGGCGTGAAGTACTGTATCCAGGTCCGTTCGGTTCAATCACCGCTGGTGCTGACAAGGACTATCCGATAGACTACTCACACCTGAACATCCAGGGCTACGCTGTTGGAGCTTATGGACTTCCTGAAGATATGGAGGCAGGTCCTGACAACGCACTCTTCCCGAACGTAAACACGGAGACTGAATACGGATGGGACAAGAAAGTGAAGATGACGCTTCCGATCTTTACAGGCGCGCTCGGCTCAACCGAGATCGCGCGGAAGAACTGGGATCATATCGCAGTAGGAGCAGCGATATCAGGAATCACGCTTGTCTGCGGCGAGAACGTCTGCGGAATCGATCCTGAACTGAAGCGGGACAGTGGCGGCAAGGTCACGGAATCTCCTGAGATGGACCGGAGGATCGAGAGCTACAACCGCTTCCATCAGGGCTATGGCGAGATCCTTGTCCAGATGAATGTCGAGGATACGAGGCTCGGCGTTGCGGAGTACATCTACTCAAAGCACGGTCTCGACACGATCGAGCTCAAATGGGGGCAGGGCGCAAAGTGCATCGGCGGAGAGATCAAGGTCGATACGATAGACCGTGCTCTTGAACTGAAGAAGAGAGGATATCTTGTGACGCCTGATCCTGAAAACCCCGCGGTTGCTGATGCGTATCGCGATGGTGCGATAAAGGAGTTTGAGAGGCACTCCAGGCTCGGCTTCGTCACAGAGGAAGGATTCTATGAAGAAGTTGACCGCCTGCGATCGATCGGGTTTGACCGGATTACACTCAAGACCGGCGCATACTCGATGGTCGAGACCGCGATGGCAATGAAGTACTCTTCTGAGGCAAAAATCGATCTTCTGACCGTTGACGGAGCGCCAGGCGGCACAGGCATGAGCCCATGGCCTATGATGGAAGAATGGGGCACTCCTACGTTCTATCTCCAGTCGCTCGTCTATGAATTCGCAGAGAAACTGAAAGGCAAAGGGATGCGAGTTCCTGATCTTGCGATGGCAGGCGGATTCTCGAGCGAGGACGGTATCTACAAGGTGCTTGCCATGGGTTCTCCACATTTCAAGGCGGTCTGCATGGGTAGGGCGCTGATGATCCCGGGCTTTGTCGGCAAGAACATCGGAAAGTGGATCGAGGATAAGGACCTGCCAAAGACCGTCTCCGAGTTTGGAACGACTCCTGAAGAGATCTTCATCTACTACGAGGATGTTGCGCACCAGTACGGAAGCGACATGAAGGACATCCCGCTCGGTGCACTCGGTGTCTACTCGTTCTGCCAGAAGACGAGAACTGGTCTTCGGCAGCTGATGGCAGGGTCACGCAGGTTCAATCTGTCCACGCTCAAGCGGGAGGATCTGATGGCACTTACCGAGGACGCGGCGAAGGTATCCGGGATCGCTTATGTGATGGATGCGTACCGGGACGCGGCAGAGGCTGTGCTGGACGGGTGAATTTTGGATTGTTGAATTGAGGCTCCGCGTCTATGGGGCGCGGAGCCGGGGGTGGTCTTGTTGATGAGATTCCGGGGCTATGGTAGCCGCGCCATCCCATCTCCCCGAGATCCGTAGCAAAAAATAAAGACGCAACGTAACTACCCAGGTGTGTTGATTGGTCGCCCGATTGTGATTCTATGTTTCATGGCAAGAAAAATAACCGCTGAGGGCACGGAGGAACGCAAGAGCGGTATCATCCTCCGCGTCCCTCCGCGCACTCTGCGGTTAAATTCCCGTTTGGTTCATGTTGTGTTCCGAGGCAAGCGGTGCCGGTATAGCGAGGTCGCATGATACTGTTTTAGGTACCTGAGTAGTTACGACGCAACAACGCAAGCAACCCTTTACTCAAACCCCATATTCGTCCTCGATCCCCATCGAGCAAGATCTCGCTGTACCTGCACAGATCGGCAAGGCGCTCCCGGTGACCTACGAGCAACTCCCTCTCGCTCTGAACACACTCGCCCGGAACCAGTTCGTCGCCACAGTGCGCAACCAGCCGCCGGATGCTCTCAAGAGTCGTGTCAAGATGGAATTGCAGCCCGATGACCCTGCCACCATACTCAAACGCCTGATTCCTGCATGCATCTGACTCTGCGATCATCGTTGCTCCCGGCGGCAGGTCGAATGTGTCGCCGTGCCAGTGAAACACTGTGAACCGTTCCGGGAGCCGCCCGAACACACTGGATTTGCTGGCAGCGTCAGTGCTGGATTTGGGCGAAGTGCCGAAGGCACATAGCCAGATATGCTCTGTTATATCCCGAGTTTCCCACCCAAAAATCAAAACCACCATCGTGGGGCTGCACGCCTCCAAAATTTCCGCTATTTGTTGGTCGTAATCTTCTTCATTTAATTCCCATCGACTTTAGATATTCCCTCCTTACAACATTCTCACTCCGAAACAACTCCAATATCGCTTTCTGCTGTGATTGAAGAGTCATTAACTTGAAAAACTCGTCACCCATACTCTTAATTGTTATTTTTCTGATTATCCCCTCTTTCAGCACCTCATACACCTTTTGCGGACTTCTTACTCCGATATCCACTTCCTTCAAGCGGTTCGCTATCGTGATATCCAGCAGATACGAGAGTACACATATTGTGTAATGCGCTCTTACGTGTTTTGGCGTCCAGACATTGAACGGCTGTATCTTAATAAATGATTTCACGTCTTTGAACGCCTGTTCGATCTGATTCTTGTCTCTGTATGCACGAATCAGGTCATCTTCTGTAAATATATTCTTATCACCCCCTTTACTCGGAGTATTTGTGACAATCGTCCACAAGCCATCAGTTCTCTCTTTTTTCTTAATTGCCTCTCTATTTTCATCTGTTTCTTTGGGAACAATACGGAAGCTGTTGATTTCCTTCCCTTCTTCTTTTATTACCAGAGGTTCGAGATCATAATCCACAAAGTTCTTTGCTTTCATCGCTTTTAGCTGTTTATTGATTCTATCTCTCGTTTTGTCCCTGTTTCTGCTTTTTTTTGCTCCGGACAACGCCTTGTTCTCCTCATCCAGATAGTCTTTTGCTCGCTGTATCAGCTCTTTGCGGGATTTTCTCTGGTCTTTAAGCATTTCTGGATTGAATATCATGACATAACGTCTGCCATCTACCGTTCCAACGGTTTCATAATATGTTGAGTCATCATACTTTTTGAACCCCATTTTTAGTATCTGTTCAGTCATATTTTCTTCGTTCACTGATTCAAAACGCTCAATATTGACGTTTTGCATATTTGGAATCTGATTCTTGTCAAGAGCTGTGATATACTTGTATTTTTCGAGCTCCAGGTGTTTGAGATTCTCATCAGAGACCATTCCCCTGTCAAAAACCAGCACAATCTCGTTATCTCCAAATTTGAACTCTGTTTTCCACTGAGTCGACAAATCCTTGATCGTTTCGACATCTGCTGTGTAATCTTCAAGGATATCCCATGCGAATGGGTAACCTCTGGAATTCACCAGAAGTGAGAGTACAACCCGTTTTTTCCGAAATCCGTTACTCTTGGTCCTCCCTGCACTCGCTAACTCACATTTCCCCCCCTCGAAATATGAATCAGTGAGATCGTAGAAGACGATGTGCATGTTGTCCTCGTCCCGTTTCTTCAGGGCTTTGTACAGATAACGTTCTATATCCTCCTTTCTATCCTCGATAAGATCAAGCTCACGAAATATCCTTGATTTATTGATATGTTGACCGTTTAGGTGGAGAATACGGTCTAATGTGGTTTTGTTGAACCAGTCTATGGCAGAAAGATAACTTCCCGGATCCAGACAGCGATATATCGTCAATATCTTCGCAATCTCTGATGTCTGTACGTCTTTGCCATCTGATTGTGGAAATATCTTCGAAAGTTTCCACTGCTTCCAGATAACATCGAGGAATGCGACGTCTAAATATCGCCAGTGGTTCGCAAAGATCAGGTCATCTACCTTTATCGTCTCGATATCGAGCCCTTTCATGACCGCAAGACCGCGCCTGACCTGCTGCGCCTCATCTTGTGTCAAACCGCTTAGATATTTGATCACACGATGCCGGTTCTTGCCGTTTTCCCTGTACGGTTCTACGAGGCTGTAGTAATTATGGTGGTGATGCTTGAGATACCAATTGAACGCCATACTCTTATATTGGTCGTAAATTACTTAAAGGTATCTATCTACTAACGGTATGTGTCGAATGTAAATTGTATAGTTATGATGGCGAATTGTTGGTCGTAACAGTGGTGAGATATATCTACTTATAGAGTGTGTATGTGGGCGAGAAGCGGTCTACTGCAACTGATTTTCTACTCCGATGCCATCAAAAATTAGCGATCAAGTGTGGGAAAGGTGGGTTATATGAAGTTGTGGATTCATAATGGAATGTATATTTTGACTGGATCTATCTTAAGCAAATCTGAAAGTCCCAGATGTGATCCCGGTGAGCATGGAAATAAAAACATCTTCAATTTAGGGTCTATATTGAGCTTTTCCACATTGTCAAGGTCTTATTTTCGCCAAACATGGGCATGGCAATTACTGATGGGAAAAGGAAACTCTAAAACAATACGGGTTGGAATTCCGTCAATAAGCCCTTTCCAGGAAAGCACTCTTTCAGATTTATCAAAAGGACTGTCAAGGAAATCCAGATCCAAAGGATTTAGAAACCAATGAAAATCATACCAATTTCCAGTAAATTTACCGTGAACATCACATCTTAGTAATGCCGAATTTTTCTCTTTTATATATTCTACGCTAAAATTATCAGCACTCACTTTATAGGTTTTCTTAAATTTCTCAATCTGCTGAGAAGAAAACCCAGATTCATCTGCCAAAATTTCAGAAAATTTTCTTTCATCCCTGAAGAGAGTTTCTTGGTAATGAAGAACGTCTCCTTCGGCTTCTATTGTGATAATCCTTTTTGTTATGGTTTCTTTTACTTCTAAAGTAGGACTTGGTTCTTGATAACTCCAAAGCCCAATAACCAAAGCGCCTAATATCACAACTGTGATTGTAATCCATACAATTTGTCCTGATCCTTTCATCTTGTCACCTCTTTATGTAATCTGTGCAATCTTTCATCAATGAGTCCATCTGGAAGCATCCAATCTGGATCCGATGACCCGAAAAGCGCCCGCGGTTATCGGAATATCCGGAATTTCATTGCCATGACCTATCTCCGGTTGAGTCGCCTTGATTTTCAACTATCCACATGAAATAGCGAAGAGCCGCTTTTTTTCATAGTTTCCTTCGCCATGATCGCTTCACTTCGAACAAATTAACAAGTAACGTGAATAATAGCAGCTACTTTTTTTGTTTTAGTGAGCTCGTTAAATTTATCTCGAATGCCTGGTGTCTCAGCTTCTATTATCGCTATTCCTTCCTCTTCTAACAGTGCTCTCGCATCACCAGAGAGGCTTGCCATTCCTGATGTGCCCTTTCCAATAAAAACTGTATCTGGTTTTTCTTTTAACGCATGCTCTACTTGATCTTTTGTAAAAGTATGACCATACTCCCTTTTTTCAACTTTGCCAGAAGGGAGTATATAAACATCATGGTTATAAGTTACATTATCCACTGTAATGGATCCAAATCGGGATGAATTTATCTTAGCCATATTTAGCCACCTCTTTTTTTAATTAATTCAGTCTACTTTAAGGTTACTTAAAGTTAAGCCTCTGACAATTTCAGATAACAGGCGGCTTGTTTTTCTGAAAGGGGCGCGAAGCGTGCTCTTTGGGTTCAAGTACCGTTTGTTGATCTCATAGGACGATATCTCGGTCTTGCAGCGAGCATATTTCACTACGGGAATATACTGTGGGCGAGATCAAGGAGTATCTGTGAGGGCGAGGGGTGGTTTAAAGCTCAAGCCGCATCCATCAAAATCTCGCCATCAGTCTGTGATTGCTTCAGTTTCGCTTCAAGTTCGTCGCAGAGTGCCATGAGCGGGTCCACTCTGGCGACGATGCGTGTTTTTGAGAGCGCGTCGGCGAGCAGCCGTCTGTACCGATCTGCCTTCTCTGTCAGGTGATCTGGTGATTGGTTCATTGCTTGTGCTCGATATCGGAATTCAGAGTTTTCTATCTCCTGCGCTCGTTCATAATCGACCTTTACAAGATAGACTGGATGATCCTGAACAGGGATCCTGATGTTTGCGCAATCTGTTGCGGTAATACTTACCATCCGGTGACTGCAATTTCAGTTGTACCCGGATTGGGACAACTCAAGCTCTTTGAATGCCCGGTCTTTGACGTTGCCCCAGTACTGTCGGGGCGTCGGGCGGTCTGTCCGGATAGCAACCGTCCTCACTCACCCCCATATTCAGCCTCAACCCCATCGAGCAGCATCTCGCTGTACCTGCGCAGATCATCAAGATTCCCGCATTGCACCAACAACTCATCCCCGCTCTGAACATACTCCCCCTCAACCAGTTCGTCGCCACAGTGCGCAACCAGCCGCCGGATGCTCTCAAGAGTCGTGTCAAGATGGAACTGTAGCCCGATGACCCGTCCATCGTACTCAACGCCTGATTCATGCACGCATCTGACTCTGCGATCCCCGTTGCTCCCGGCGGCAGGTCGAATGTGTCGCCGTGCCAGTGAAACACTGTGAACCGTTCCGGGAGCCACTTGAACACCCTGGATTTGCGTGCAGCGTCAGTGAGCCGCACGTCAAACCACCCGATCTCAGGGTACTGGTTTCTGTGGATTTTCGCGCCGAGAACGCTTGCTATCAGCTGGGCGCCGAGACAGACTCCAAGCACGATCTTTCCGGCGTCGATCGCGTCTTTGATGAATATCTTCTCTCTGGCAAGCCAGGAAAACCTGTCCTCCTCGTAGATGTTCATCGGACCGCCCATTGCGATCAGCCAGTCGAACTCTTCCGGTTCAGGTAGTGGATCGTTGTTGTAAAGTTGTGTGTCCGATATCTGATGCCCTTTTGAGACTACCCAATTCTCGATGTTTCCCAGTCCTTCGAACGGGACGTGCTACAGGTAATGGATTCTCATCTCAGTGTCCTCCTTTCAATACTCGAGTCGTGGACAGAACTTCTCAAAGGTTTTCTGCTATCAGTCCGCGAGCAAACCGCAAATCCTGCCAAAGGTTGTCCCGCCCAATCAAGCATCATTTTCATACCTCTCCACCCTCTTTTGGTCCCGGCTTGAGCATTTTTCTCACCGCTTCATCAAAATGATCTTCCACCGCCGAGGGCTGGTTGATCAACAGGGCGCGATACTTCTCGTGTTCAAGCTGTGCTCTGGTGAGTGCCTGCTCGTGTGAGATCTTTCCAGCATGGGTAAGCAGCTCACGACCACTCAATTTCAGGAAATCACCAAGTTTGACGATCCAGTCACTCATATACATGGGCTTGCGTTCCAGAGCCTGGATTTCAGCAAATTCCAGATATGCCGTTACAATTCGGTTGAGCATGTCAAGCTTCTGAGTTCAGGTAGTTCTTGGCGATGCCTGTTTCGCTTTTGCTGATTGTGTTGCCTGTCCAGTTGGTGAGACCCATGTTTTCTTTTGCAGAGTCTGCGCGTTGGTATACGATCTCTGCTGCAGTCTTGCCGTGAGCAGCCCAGTGCATTTTATTCTGCACGGTTGCGAAAAAGAGCTGAGAAGTCTCAGCTTGTGGGTCGTAGTCGATGCTGGTGGCGTAGATGTCCAGTACTTTGCGCCAGAACACTTTTTCCGATGAGCGTATGTTCCGGATGCGTGCCAGCAACTCTTCGAAGTAGTTGCCACCGCCGTTTCGTTTCAGGCGTTCGTCGTCGAGGGTAAAGCCTTTGATTATGTATTCGCGCAACCGCTGGGTAGTCCAGATGCGAAACTGCGTGCCACGATGGGATTTTACACGGTAACCGACAGAGATGATAACATCAAGGTTATAATAATCGACCCGGTATGTTTTGCCGTCTGCCGCAGTTGTTGCAAAATTTGCAACCACTGATCGGGAACCAGTTCGCCTTCTTCAAACACGTTCTTGATGTGACGGGAGATCACCGATTTGTCTCTCTGAAACAGCTCCGCCATCTGCTTAAGCGAGAGCCAGCAGGTCTCGCCGCTAAAACTCACTTCCAGGCGACTCTGCCCGTCTTCCGTCTGGCAGAGGAGAATTTCGGTCTCTTCGAGTTGGGCTGGGAGGTCAGGGGTCATGAAACTGCCGCCTCCTTTGCTTTTTCCTTGAATGCCCGGTCTTTGACCTTGCCCCGGTACTGTCTGGGCGTCGGGCGGTCTGCCAAGGCGGAGACTTGCACCCCTCACCACACCCGAATGAATTCGGGGGCATCCATGGGTCGGCGGTCGGGTGGTGGGATGAGCGTGGACTGCGCATACGTCTGGTTATATGAAACTGCCACCTCTTCTACCCCTTCTTTCTCCAACAATACGGACAGTTTTTTCGGTCACGGTTATGAAATTATTGGCAAGTTTATCAGAATATAACTCTAATACTCGCCGAAGTACAGCTATTTTATTTTTATTCCGTTCATCCTTCAATCGTAAAAGGATTACACCTTTGTGCGGTCTTTTCATTCGGAATACGAGTTCGCCAAAATCTTTATCATTCGTAACCAAAATATAATTCCCAAAATTTGCTTTCTCGATGATGCTCTCATCATCCAATCCGCGAGCCTCATCATAAACCGAAAATACATCGTGATGTAGACTTCGCAACCACTCTGCAACCGCAGGACCTGTACATTCATCTACAAGAAACCGCATATCTAAACCGCCTCGACGAGCGGCATAAATGTTGTGTTTTCCAGTGTTTCCGATGCGTATAATAAACAGGCTAATATATCTTCTTTTGTTAATCCTTTGTATTCTTGGAGAATTTCGTCAACAGTTGCTCCATGAGCTAATAAATTCAAAATGTGCTGTGTTGTCAACCTCGTACCTCTAATTACTGGTTTTCCTACCATGATCTTAGGGTTTACTATGATGCGTTCAAGTAATCGATTCCGATCCATTTTTACCTCCTATTATATTGTAAATCCTTCTGACCTATAAAGGCGAGGATGTATAAAGTTTCGGGATTGGCAAATTTGCGACTGAAGCGAGCAGTTTAAACGGAGTGGACGATGTTATGGTACATACCGTTGTCTCTATTAATCAACTTCTCCACTATATTTCAATATATTCATTTTCATCCGAAGAATCTTTCCCAGAACCGACTCAGACACGTCTTCTTCAGGCGAAAGAATAAGATCATGAAGTTGCTGATACTGCGCTTGCGACATTGCACTGATATGAGCATGTCGATTGCGTATTTTCCCAATTCGCTGAAGCGCAGTGGGTAATCCACCCTCTTCTGTCATGAACCTTAACCACCCCCCATCCAAAACCGGTTGAAATTTGGCGGCCACCCCGTTATCGTGCGATGAACGTAAGATATGTTCAATTGGTCCAAGCATGATACCTCTGAGTCTACGAGACTCTCCATTTTCTTGTTTATTGAGGTTTACACGTTTTCTACCGGCTTGCATCATAAATTTCGTAGAGGCGGGCTCCCTACCAATCAATGGATCATTTCCCACTATGCCATTACAGTAACGCACATACCAGACCAATGACAGGTTTAGTTCCCGTTCTACAGCTCTCCACAGACCACTGCCAGGTAATGAAAAATCAAAACCCTCTAAGAGATGTTCGCGTGCAAACTTCTCCACAGTCTTAGCCGAAATGAGAAATCTCTCTGTTTCGTTATCTATTATTTTCTTGAAGCTGCGAACGATCGATGGGGTGACAATTTCACCCTTCATCGTGCTTTGGAGGCGATCAAAAAGTCTGTTGTTTTCCTCTACGATATCTTCCTCAAATTTAGTAATGAGCTCCTGTTTATGGTCTTCATCTTCTGCCTCCAACACATGCGCCAATACCTCATTGCGCTGTTGTTGAATACGTTGGCTCGCCTCTTTGAGTGCGTGTTGTATCCCTTGTTGCTCCACTGGTCGTAGGCGTACTTCGGGCATGCGTAGCAAAGAATCGAGAGAAGTATTGGTGCGAACAAGTTGAAAGCGGGTTATCAACGGTCTGGGCCACCATGGTTCTTTCGGACTGAGGTTTCGCGTTAGGTTTCGATAACCAATATCAGCGAACCACTTATCACATCTACCTCGAATCAGCCCGAATAGTGGGAGAACTGCGAGACCAGAACCCCCATTCAGTTTTACCGACTTTCCATTCCGGGTATAATGCTTTGCATCATGGTCCGGGAAGGGCAGGATCAGTAACTCCTGTGGCTTGTCTGAGCGGTAGAGTATCAACCACGATTCGGCACCTTCTTGCAATGCTATGGGAATCAGGTTAGACACGATCTCGAAGTTGGCTTCAACTTCACGAATCTTGCCCCAATATGGTTTTAGATTATGTAAGGCTGCTTGCACTTCTGCGATATATGCCGCTCCGCTATAGCGCAGAAATACCCCTGTTAGGTGTGAACTGGTTTCTGGCTTATATTTGCGTTGTTTCATCCTGTTCATTTGTTTTTATCGTTTTCCTTGAGGATACTGACACAATGACGCATAAGCAATATATTCAAATATTTTATCTAATACATAAATATTTTAAGATAACTTCATAATGTCTACTGATATCATCCCAACCCTCAAAACCCCTCCGCCCACGCGGGCCCAACCCGACCTCCGCGTAACATCACGCCAGCCTCCCGAAGTCATGGAGCCCACACTCAAGTCCAATGCCAGTACATCGCGCCCCACGCATTCGGATTACCTTCGGCGAGACAACTATACAGTCAGTCATAAGTGAAACCGTGTGTCGATTATGGCGAAGTTCTCTGCACCCCATGCACACTAACCCGGAACGTAATTCTACATAAAGCTTATGAATTATCTTAGTGCAAATTTTATAAAATACCAGACTCAACAAAAATCCACCACACCCCACCCCCCTTCACGTCGACCTTGGACAGAACCTCTCGAGCCCGAGCAACTCCGCAACCCCCGCGATGCTGATCCCATAAAAGACCGCCTTCTCCTGCGCCATCTCGAGTATCGGCTCGAGGGTCCCGTTAACGACTGTTGTTCCCGTAACAAGCGCCAGATCGCACCATTCCAGCACCGCTTCCGCATCCGTACTACCGTCCAGCACCACAACACCGAATTTCTCCTTTCCGATATTCTCCGGGTCCATATCTAGTATCTTGAGATCATGCCGTTTGGAACAGCGCCGTGCGTGCACCGGCTGAAATCCGACCAGTGCGATCCTTGACCCCCTGTGCCCCTCGAGAAACTCGATCAGATCCAGACCACACTCCTCAGGACCGGCATCCTTGCAGTGAACGCTTCCCTCGATCATACCGAGGTTTCGCATCACCGCGTTCAGTGTTGCAACAAAGATCGCCCTTCTGTAGTTGTTGGTGAGTTCCATAGCGAGGACATCCTGAAGCGTCCCCTCAAAATCGCCGTACATGTCTGTGAATGCCTGTCCGAAGCTGCCCGCAAACTCTGCCTGCATCATCCGCTCGACACCTTTTAGTATCGGGAAGTCATCGCCCTCAGGGTTTCCTATTGCTTCTTCCGGTGTCAGGGGTTTTGCTCTTACGGTCACGGCTTCTTCTGACAGGTCATTATCTGCCACAATCTTCTCGAATTTCTCTCGTATCGTTGTGTACATCGTTATCATCTCTTGCAGTAGCAGTCGATCGTGCAGCCGGCGCAGTTCTGCATGTTATGTGTGTTATGTACGTTCTGTGAACTGCAAAAACATTGTGTTTCCGTTTCCCGGATTTTACCACCGGCAATCGTTATGATCCGGTCGCCCATCTCTTCTGCCTCTTCCGGATTATGTGTGACAAGAACCATCGTGATCCCTAAGTCCTTCTGTATCTTCGCAATCTCCTTTCTCATGCACTGGCACGTGCCATTGTCCATGCTGTTGAACGGCTCATCAAGGAGCAGTACCTCTGGCGACACCGCAAGTGCCCGTGCCAGTGCCACCCGCTGCCGCTCTCCGCCGCTCAGATTCTTTGGATAGCGGTCCCTCAGAT
>DASC01000173.1 GCA_002503595.1 Candidatus Methanogaster sp. UBA203
CCAGAAAAAATTAAAAAGTCTCCTAATATGCAAAGCCATATAAATCCATTGCCCGTGATATATTACGATAAAAGTCGTTCAGGAATAAAAAATTTTAATTTTAGATGTGATAGGATTTATATTGGTTTTACTAATTGGGTGGCGAAGGTATTGATAATGGAAAAGTATTAAATATATTATACAAAAAATGAATGATTAAAGATGTGGAGATAGACGTCCGATCTCTTGAAGACCGAAGAGAGGACTTTGCAGATGCGTGGACAAACTCGCTTCGACACCAGATCAAGGCACTCCCCAATTTTGATGATCTATTCTGCGAGGTTGAGCAGCGTATAGCAGGGTTACTGTGAATGGGCGCTGTTTAAAAATCCGGTGGATAGGGATTCGTGATATGTATTTGAACGTGTGCATTCGGGGATAAAATCACGAATGCTGATGAAAATCTCGAACGTATAGGTATGAGGTAAACGAGCAGAGCCGTTACTGCTACCACTCATCATAACCTTTATTATAAATCATACGCGAATAACGATGTAATCGACTGGTGAGTATGGGTTGTGCGACGTGACACTATCTACGACCCTGAGGGGCTTGATACCAGAAGATGGGAAGACGGAGGCAACAGGAAAAAGGCAGCAGAGAAGGTATTATACTATACTACTGGCAGCTCCTGACATGGCAGGAGCGTATCGACCGACGAACATAAGAGTGTGGGTTTAAAAAAATCCGGCAACAACTTTTGCGCGAACTACCGCTCGTGGTGCGGACGCGTAAGAACATCTCGATGGAGATCTGGTGTGGAAGCAAAAACAGTACACGAAGGCGCAGGCAATCGCACATACAACGCCGCGGAACGTCAGACTGTCCGGTATCGCCATACGGGATCGGGGGTTGCTCGATATGCAAGTGCTCACGGCTTTACTTCCGGCATGTATTCTCTTCTGCTGCTTTGCAGATGGCGGATGGGGTATAGCCACTATTGCTGATAGATAACTATATTTAATCAATAATATACTAAAGGAGGACTATAAGATATGAAACGGATAAATCAAATACTGATAACCGCGATGGTGCTGGTGACGGTCGCAATGTTTGCAAACGCTGACATCCCGCCGGCTCCAGTGGGGCTGAACAGCGACACTGGCAACTACTGGGTCAATTACACGTGGTCTAAAGACCTCGGATGCCCTGACAACGAGAACGTGACAGATTCCTTCAACGTGAGCATGAATGGTATGTGGTACAACGGAACAGCAACGTTCCTGAATAAGAGCGTTGGTCCGGGCGGTTGGGCAAACATCACTGTATGGGCGTACAACGCAACCGGCAACGGGAATCTGTCGGTGGACGATGTTCGCGATAACGTGCAGGCGCCGGCGATGGTTGACCCGCCAGACGATAATCCGTGCACCATCATGCACCCTGATAGCGAGACTCGCAGGAAATGGATAGAAAGTTACAATGCCGCCCCCATGGTTAATATATCAGGAGGAGGGGTTATGGCTTTCCCTGATAATTACAGCATACTCGACCATCTGGACTACAACGCAACCGAGCGCAACCAAGGTTCATGCGGCAACTGCTGGGTATGGGCAGCCACCGGCTGCATGGAGATTGCGCATGATGTCGAGAACGACGTGTTCGACAGACTATCCATCCAGTATCTAAACTCCCTCTACAACAATGGCACTGGCGATGGTTATGCTTGCGAAGGCGGCAATCTTGACATGTTCGTGGACTTCTACTCGGTAAATACTACATTTACAATCCCATGGAACAATACGAATGCCAGCTGGCAGGATGGAGTAGGTGGAACCAGTACCACCGTCCCTGCTGATAGTATCTCAACGACGCCACACTACACAATCACACGCATAGAGGAGACCACGATCACCACGCAAGGAGCAGGGGATGCTACTGCCATCGCTAACATCAAGAGTGTTCTTGCCAGCGATAACGCCATCTGGTTCGCATTCTACCTGCCAAACTCTACGGATTGGGGTGATTTCTATACCTTCTGGGATTACGGTTCCGAGACCGATCTCTGGAGTCCTGATTATTCTTGTGGTCATACATGGGGTTCGGGGGGTGGCGGTCATGCGGTGCTCTGTGTGGGCTACAACGATACAAATGGCCCAGAGGCTGAGCCGTACTGGATCATGCTGAATAGCTGGGGCACTGCTAACAAAAACCGATCTAACGGGCTGTTCCGGATGAATATGGACATCAACTATAGCTGCTACTTTGTTGACGATGGTGATAGCGAGTACAGTCTCTACTGGCAGATGCTGGATATAGATTTCGCAGTACCAACCCCAACAAATCTCCAGAACACGACAGGCAACTACTGGGTCAACTACACATGGACTGCCGGAACTGGCATCGTCACCGACGGCTACAATGTGAGCATGAATGGGACGTGGCACAACAGAACGGAAACATTCCTGAACTCAAGCGTTGGCTCAGGCAACTGGTCAAACATCACGGTATGGGCGTGGAATGCAACTGGCAACGGAAACATGTCAGCGGATAATATCAGCGATAACGTGCAGGCGCCGACAGCACCAGCGATCACATCGTGGGACAACAACAAGACCAACAACAACTTGACGGCCATCACGGTAAACGAGTCCGAACCGGTACGCTTCAACGCAACAGCCGACCAGACGATCGACACATGGCACTGGCACAACAACGGAACATTTGTCCAGTCGAGCAACTTCGATAACTACACCACAAGCTGGAGCGTCAACGGAACAAACACGGTCTCTGTGAATGCAACGAATGCGAACGGCACATCGAGCCCGGTTACGTGGACGATCACCGTAAACGACATCACAGTACCGAAACCGGTCCAGAATCTGACAAACGACACTCCGACCGCAAGCACGGTCAAGCTCTCGTGGGATGCGAACACAGAAGCCGATCTCGTCGGGTACAGGGTGTACCGGAACGGCACGCTGATCGACAATCCTCCCAAGAGCAAAACCTATTACAACACAAAAAGTCTCTCGCCGAGCACCACCTACGAGTTCAATGTCTCTGCCTACGACGACAACGATCTTGAGGGCGAGAATGCAAGCGTGACCGTGACGACAGCAGTCGGACCGCTCCATCACATCGATGTGACGCCGGATTCGAAGACGCTGAACATCAGCGAGTCGTGGAACTTCTCAGCCACCGGATATGATCAGAACGAGGGGACGATATCAGGTCTCGTATTTGAATGGGATCACAGCGATGCATACATCGGATCGCTTAATGAGATAAACGATACTGATACTGCCAAGAACTTCACGGCAGAGCATGTGGGCGTGACTTACATCACCGCAAGCAACGGCAGTGTGGCAAGCGATCCGGTACAGGTGACCGTGAACGGTGCGACAAACAACATGAATGTGACCAATGAGACCGCTTTCACAGCTACATCAGGCGGTGCAACCGTAACTGGCAGCTTCACCAACAATCTGACCGGATGGATCAATACAACTGCTATTGGAAACGCCACAAACTCATCTGAGGTCAATTCCTCCAATCCACGCTCCGGTCTTGGATCTGGCGACAAGGTTCTGAGCGGCGTCATCATCAACGTGAGTGACGACAGTAACATCCGCAGTGAATTGGGAGAAAATGGCACGATCCGCATCGAGATATGCTACAACGCTACAAGGCTCACTGCTCTGGGAATCGATGCAAGCACTCTTGCGATATGGAAGTACGAGAACGACACAGAGAAGTGGGTGCAGCAGTCCAGTATCATATCCGGAAGATGCGTCTATGCTGACGTGGATCATCTCTGCACCTTCGGGCTTGTCGGTTCAAAGGCGACCGGAGGCGGCAGCACCGGTGGCGGCGGTGGCGGTGGCACATACCCGCCAGGATGGTTCGGGACACCAACACCGACCGTGAGCGCAACGAAAGCACCGGCGACCGCGACAGATGCGCCGCCGGGCGATGAGGTGACGCCAACACTGACGAAGAAAACCGCGGCAGCAAAGGCGACTGCATCGGCGGCGGAAGGCACGACGGCAGGGACTGCGAAGAAGAGTGCGCCCGGATTCCCAGCGGTCTTCGCGATCGCAGGGATGCTTGCAGTCGCTTACGCGATGATGCGGCGCAGAGAGTAGGCGGCAGCACAGGCGATGACGAACGAAGGGAGCACTTCCCTTCACCATCTTTCTTTTTTGTGCTCGGGGGTGCTGATGCATCCGAAAGTCTTAAATATCAACGCATCCATCTCGTGTATCATGGTTGTCACACTACTCCAAACGCCGATCGAGCTATCCAATTACCCGCTTATAATCGGGCTTGCCATACTCGTATATGCGGTTTTTGCGATCCGGTTCACCAAGGTTCACGTGGCGCTGCTCTCGACACTGGCATTTGCCATAATCTATGTGATGCTGGTCGCAATCGGTGTTTTCGCATCATAATTCCGATAAGACGGCACCTGCACTCTAACGCAGTTCCTCGGTATTTAAGTTAATCGAGATCTCTGCGATATCAGCCCCGTATTCGGCAATCCGCCGCAGGCTCTCAAGGATGAAGCTCACCTCTGTTACGTTACACTCCTTCCGGATATCCTTATCAATAGCAATCCCCATCGCGACGACCTCTGCCGCATCTGTTATGACGCTGTTTGCATCCTTTGTATTCTCCTTTGAAAGCGATGCTATCCCCCTCATAAAGACGTCGTGCGCCATTTCCCCCATCTCGCAGATCCGGTCGATCGATTCGACCCCGCTATCCAGTTCTATGATGTTTCGCGCAATCTTTTCGGCGTGATCGCCGATTCGCTCCATGCTCTTTGAGATCAGCCGATATCCAAGGCATTCCCGCGGATGGGTTATCCCGATCTTCTCAGAAAGCCCGGGATCTTCGATAGCCGCCTTCAACTGTCTCACGATCAAGAGGTAGAAGCGGTCAACCTCGTCATCCCTCTGGATGATGTCCTCTGCAAGTTCCAGGTCGCGATTACGAAGCGCTTGCATGGCATCCTCGTGCATCGAGGAGATGAGCCGGGTCATGCTCTGCATCGCTTTTGCAAGCGGCAGATCGCGGTAGTTAAGAAGACTCTGCAGGATCAGTTCATCGTGCGACTCCCCGACCACCTCAAGCCCGATTAAGCGCTGCCGCACAGCATCCTTGATCCATTTCCGGTCGGACGCGCCAAAACCCCTCGGCGAGATCAACTTTATGATATCGTATCCGACCAGATAGTGCGCAACCAGCAGTCTGAGATTGTTATCCTGGCTCTCGCCCGGCACCAGTTTGATGGTTGCCTCATATACTTGTTCATCGGTCTTTGGCTGCGTGGTCAGCAGAAGCGACCGGTCTGGCTGCGGCGCAAGGAATATCTCGTCTCCCGCCGCAAGCCCGATCTCCCTTGCCCACTTGATCGGCAGCGATACGATGAGTGTCGCACCGCCGGTAAGCTGCACCTTCCGCTTCTCTGGTGTCATGTTCTATATAGTATATCTATATCCTATATAAACGATACCAATATGTACCATGACACCTGAACGAAAGCGTATGATCACGCCCGAGGAAGTTGAGCACATCGGATGGCTTGCGCGCATAAAACTGACCGGAGAGGAAAAGGCGCAATATGCAGAGCAGATGAATGATATACTTGACTATTTTGGGAAGATAGACGAGATAACGACCGATGTCGAGCCAACCTACCACGTACTCGAACTTCACAACGTATTCAGGGATGATGTGGCTTCCGGTTCACTGGAACAGGACGCGGCGCTTGCAAACGCTCCAAAGGTGAAGGATGGGTTTTTCAAGGCTCCAAGGATTATGTGATATTTTGTATCCCCTCCAAATGGCACCCCAGTAGATAAGTGTGG
>DASC01000062.1:0-11578 GCA_002503595.1 Candidatus Methanogaster sp. UBA203
AAACCCCGCGAGGATTGGAACGGTATTAAAACTCTGCGCACTCTGCGATCTCCGCGGTGATAAATCAATGGATTTTTAGACAGTGCCGATCTATCGTTTATCAAACTCGCCCAACCCCAATTACAACTCGTCCGGAGGGATGAACGCATCTTCTGCAAGGGTATGGTCCCATCGGGCATCCAGCTCTTTCCAGCCTGCGTCTCCGATGAGCTTCTTGATTACTTGGTCGTAACTCTCTTTTTACGAGTTCTCTTCCGTCTTTGCTCCTGATGGGGTCGCAACTAATTTCGCATCAGAAACCTCACTCCATCACAACGCTTGCGTTAGAAACTCATATCCCGGTCCACCGGCACTTCTTGTACGATCCGATCACCATCTTCACCTCCGAATCTACAACGCCCTCGATTTTGTGACATTTGTCGATAAACTCCTGCAATTCGATGATAGACCTGAACATGACCTCGCATAAGAGATTGAATCGTGTGTTTGTGCGATACAGGGTGATGATCCGCTCATGATCCTTGAGCAGTTCATCCGCAACGCTCTGCAGGTTCGAATCAGCAATCTCCATACTTATAAATGCCTTAACGCACTTTTCTGCTTCTTCGCAATTAATAAGTAAGATGAAACCTTCGATTACATTATTTTTAGCCATCTCGGCAATTCTTCGTCTGACCGTCCCCTCGCTCACACCGATCTTGTTTGCGATATCGACATTACTCATCCTCGCGTTCTCGCTCAATATCCGGATGATCTTCATGTCCATGTCATCGACTGCAAGCGTTTCGAGCAGACCCTCGCACGACTCTTTTCTCCAGCACCTGATTCCGTGATTGCGATGATCTTCCATAATTATCACTATGTCTTGACGGTATAAAAATATTCTGTATCGAAATTCGTCACAGAATTACGAAATCTTTATATAGGTGTGTGGACAACGAAAAGACATAAGCACAATGTGCAACAAAACTCCACAAGGGGTGAATATTATGGAAAATGAGGAATACAAATGGTTCCTGCGAGACGAGGTCGTCGACGCGGGATTGTGTACATTCTGCGGCGCATGTGCCGCGGTCTGTCCGAACGGTAGAATCGAGTTTCGGGAAGATGGTCCGGCGCTTAAGGAAGAGTGTCCAAGAAACGGACAGGGCGCGTGTAAGGACGTCTGCCAGCGCGTGGTGACATTTGCATCAAAGATCGGTCCGAACATCTTTGGGTTCAAGGCAAAACCGCCAGCGCTGCTCGGACAGTACGAAACGCTTGTTGCGGCACGGGCGACCGACCCGCGGGTACAGGAGGCTGGACAGGACGGCGGCGCTGTGACCGCTCTTCTCTCGTACTGCATGGACAATGGCTTGATCGATGGCGTGATCGCAACCGGCGATGCAGGAAAACCGAGTTCATGTGTCGTCAGGTCAAAGGATGAACTGCTTGACACCGCTGGCTCGAAATACTCCGCAATTCCTGTGCTCTCCGCGATCAAGGACGCAGGAGATATAACGAATGCCGCTGTGGTCGGGCTGCCATGCCATGTCTACGGTGTTCGGAAGACCCAGTTCTTCCCGGGCATGATGGCGCACGGCTACGAGGTCGGTGAGAACGGTGAGAAGATCAAGGTTCCGAACATCGCTTACGTCATCGGTCTGTTCTGCACCGAGAACTTCAACTACGGCAAGTTAGCGAAGTTCATGCAAGAGAAGGGCGTGGACATCGGCAAGGTCAGGAGAGCCACCATACACCTCGACGAACTGGTCGTGACAACCGATGAAGGTGAACACGGTTTCGATCTCAACGATCTCTGGAATGCGGGCTGTGTTCAGGACGGCTGCGTGATATGCAGGGATGCAGTCTCCAAACTCTCTGACATCTCGGCAGGATACATGGGCTCTGGCAAGGGCTGGACGACGCTCATGGGCAGGACGCAAAAAGGTGTCGAACTGATCAAAGCGGCAGAGGAAGCCGGATACATCGAGACAAAGCCGGATGTCGATCTCCACCGAATCGAGGAGTTTGCAGGCCTCAAGATGCAGCGGTTCAAGTGGGAACTTGCTCGTAGGCTCGACGAGGGCAAGAAGGTCAAGTTCTACTGGGCATCCGACTATCCGGGTATTGTGGGCGAGGTCAAGGGTACGTTCTATGTCAAGATAAAGACCAATTCAGGACTGATGGGCGCAGATCCGCTTGCGAAAGTGGCTGAACTTGCCAATAAGTACGGCGATGGGACGCTCGAGATAACGTCGCGGCAGACCGTCGAGATTCAGGGCGTTCCCGGCACGAACGTGGACACACTGATGAGCGAGATCTATGCGAGCGGTCTTGCAACGATCGGGATGGGCTATGTCTCAGCGTGCGTCGGGATGGACTACTGTACAGAAGGGCTTGTTGAGACCAAGAAACTCTCTGGAGAGCTCACAATGGCATTTGCGCAGAAACTGACACCGCACAAGATGAAGATCGGTATAGCAGGCTGTGCTAACGATTGTGTGCGAGCCAAGCGCCACGACATCGGTCTGATCGGGCAGGTACGCCCTGAGATCGACAATGAGAAGTGCAACGGCTGTGGACGGTGTGCCGAACTCTGCAGGGTCGATGCGATCTCAATCGTGCTTGGAAAGGCAGTAATTGACAAAGACAAGTGCGTATTATGCGGATGGTGTATCAGAGGCTGTCCGAACGAAGCTGTAATCGAGAAGGAGCGCGGATACACGATGAGAATCGGCGCAAACGATGCAAGAAGACCCGCTGACGGAATACTCCTGAAGTCGTTCTGCACAGCGGAGGAGATTCCAAAGCTGATCGATGCCGTTGCAGGCACGTTTGTCAAGTACAGGACAAAGCCGGGTCGTGAGAGGCTTGGAAATGTGATTGCGAACGTTGGTGAGGGCAGGTTCATCAAAGAGGTGCTTGATTCGGTGTGATGCGATAGTACCTTATTTAACCGCGGAGCATACAGAGTCCCTCTCTGTAATCTCCGTGGTTTCTGCTTTTTTGAGTTGTGTAACAGCTTTGGTGGTCTGGTTCTTGCAGCATCTACCGCGGTTGCAAGTGCCATTTCATGCGAGTGTGGGGGCGTCTGCGTGCACACCTTCAAGTATCTTTCCTCCGAGCGTTGTTATTGAAAACCACTCGATCCCCCAGCCGCGTTTTATAGCATACTCTTCCCGTTCCTTCGTATAACCAAAGTCAAGAAGCCCGAATGACTTGAGTGCTGGCATGATCCGCTCCGCAAAGATGCTTATGGAGAGGAAATTTATCGGCGGATAGACCTCAGGGATATCGTCTATGCCTATATTATTCATGGTGATCCTCCACGTCTCCTCAACGAAATGATATCTTATATCAGGCTCACACGTTGCAAAGTGTGCCGCGATAACGTCCCGTAATGGCTGCACCCATTCATGGCTCACATAATACTGTGGTGGCAACAATCGCCCCCACACTGTCCGGTTCCAGAGCGCATCGAAGAGTATGATAAACTGCTCTTTCGGCGAGAGATTCATGAAGATATCGATCCGCGGGGTCACCTCCAGCCTGTTTTTCTCATTCCCAACCACGAGGTTCAGGGTTTTAGCGAGATTATAAAAGAGATGGATGGTTTGCAAATCCGGCTGGTTTGCACTGCCTTTCAGGTCTTCCGGACTTTTCATCAGTTTATTCAGTGCAAAAAGATCTTTTCTGCGGATGAAATTATTTGCAGTGGTCAGTTTCATACCATTATTGGAAATGATATATCGCAGGAAGGTCCGGAAATCATCCGGAAGTGATGTCTTGCCTGATTCAAGGTCAGCCTCTGAGAATGCCTGACTGATCCCTGAATTCACATCGAAGGGATGATGTTCATCCGCAACTCCTCCAAGTCCCTCGAAGAACCATCGCTCATAATCTTCGTCCAATGTGTCAGAGTAAGGATCGAGTTTAAGGTATGCATCGAGCCTGCGAATGTATCTATCAGGGTTTTTGAAGGCATCAAAGATATCCTCCAGTTCTTCTTCTCCCAGATATCCTCTTTCATGGAGAAACCTGTAGAACTTCTTAAAAGATACAGGAATCTGGCGAAGATCGCTCCTGCTGCTTGCAACCTTTCTGATATACCAGTCCCCAAGATAGTCCTCGATATCCATTCCTGTAACCTCCGGGAGAGTGCCTTGCCCATATCCTTTGAGGTACATCGCGAAGAACTCAATCTCATCGGCATGCCTTGATGCCGTCTTCTCGCTCAGACCTTTCTCTGCGGTCAGATGCTTGTAAAATGATGTAACAAGTTCTTCATCTTCACCATCCAGTTCATCGTCGCCTGTCATAAGAATCCTCCATTGCGAACCGTGCTATCTCACTGAAGTTGTGTTCGGAATCCCTGATAAGGGTGCTGCTATGATCTGCACCCGGGATGAGAACAAACCGCTTGATCATCTCCGGAGCTTGCATCTCCTTTCGCCATCGCAGCCCATCCGGTCATCTCGTGACAACCCCCTAATTAAATTCTTTCTTTGTTCCTCCGCATTTTGTGCAGCGGTACACCGTGTACTTCTTATGCGTCTTCAGGAGTTCAAACTCGTGGTCACAGGGCGGTGGCGCCTCCAGCTCTTCACCCTTCTGGCTCTTCTGCCGGTTCATCCAGCCCCATCACCTGTCTGAGCCCTGATTCGAGCTTGTCCTGCCGCTCGCGGAATTCATCCATGTATGTGTACGTATCGCAGAGGAGCAGGAACCGCTGGGTGTCGATGACCGGGATCAGGTTCTCGATGGTATCCGGGTCCAGAACCAGTTCCAGTTCGAATCTGTCCTCCTTATGGATGGCAACGATGTCACCATCGTCACCCCGGATCAGTTGCCCATCCCAATTAGCAGCCTCCGGATAGGATTCGCCGAATATCTCTTCTGTGTCGATGAAAAACTGCACTCACCCTACAAGATAGTCTCCTGCTCCTTCGAAGAACTCTTTCAGCACGTTCAGGTCGTCAACCGTATGAAACTCGAAGGAGAGTTCCATGCTGTCAGACCAGATGCTGATCGAGCTTTCGTCACGGTAACTGGTCGTGATACTGAATACGTCGGTGAATTCGTCCCGATTAAGACGATACTCAAGATCGACATAGATCGGTGGCAGATTGTCTACATCGCACCCATCTCTCTGGGGGTCGTCCGGTGAAGTTAAGAAACGTTTTATATAGCATAAATCACAATAAAACTCTCTTTTAGGTACGCATTGAAGGCAAAAGTTATCATAAGGCTCATACTCACCAGATACCAGACAAGTCTCTTCATGCATATCATAATCCTCGCATGTAGCAGCACCCATAGATCATCCAGTCCTCGGACTCAAGTATCTGGTCAACCAACAGATGCCGGATGGTGCCATTGGCTTCGGTTATCACATTGTTAGGCGTATCCTTTCTACCATACTTCTCTGCGATGGCTCTCAGCCGGGGTATGATCTCCGGATTGTGTTGATTGTAGAGGCGGCTGCACAGATGCGCTAAATTCCATGAATCCGCCTTGTCATCGAATCGGTCGAGGAGTCCGACCATAAAATCAAACGACCGCGGGTCTCTGATCTCCGATAGTACGCCAAGCGTGTAGATCACGTCAATAGGGTTTTTATTTTCATCGACTGCCGGATTGTCCAGCCGATCAGTGATTCTCTCGATCAGCGGCTGAATCGCTGGTGTGCCGATAATCTCCAGCGCCTCTGCCGCGCACTCGCACAGTTCGGAGTCCGCGGACTCGAGCGCATCGATCAACTGCCAGATAGCGACTGGGGTGCCAATCTCCCGGAGCACCTCGACCGCGATTATGTATGCGTGTGTCTTGCATCATACAGGTATTCCTTCAGAGGATCGACAGCCGCGTCACCGTATTCAATCAGACGTCCTCCGATATCGTCGAGTCTCGCTGCCAGTTCCTCGTTCGATTCCGGATCGAAGTAGTAGTCGTCATGTTCAATCAACCAATCATCGATGTCATCGATCAGATCGTCCAGCGCAGAGAGTGTTTCGTCCAGTGTTTCGTGCATGGGTTACACCAAGGGACGTTATGCTCCGCATACTATATCTTGTGGTTTCGCGGGACTGTGGCACCGCACGGCGTCCGGAATTGAATACTGGCAGACCCCGGAACAGATAACCTTTAATCTGTGCAAGCCCAAACTATCGAATCGATGATGCGTTCATTCGTAGACGTTATCCTGAAACTCGAAAAAACATCCCGCAGGCACCGGTATTACAGGGGTCTGTTGAATCTGACCCTCATTTTCCTTCTATTCTATACACTGCTGCTCTACGTCAGCGCACCGGTCATCTTCGCACGGTACAGTTCTTATGATTTCACTTTGCTCGAATATCCCGTGCGCATGAAGATGGTGTGCACGGCCACAGCCGCTCTTATCCCTGCGATCGTTATTACATCCCTGCTCCACATCCGCAGGAAACCGGCGAGTGTCATCAGGTCTATCGGCGATGCGTACCCTCTGCTCAGGGAGCGGCTGCCCACTGCTTATGACAACGCAGATTCCTCAGGCATCGTTGTGGACGATCTGGCAGAGGGAGTGTCCATCGACGCAGGATCTGTCAGAAGGTCGGCGATCATCAGCAAAAAAGGACTTTTCTTGCGGATGGTAGCATCTCTTGTGTTGGTGTCTCTTCTAATGTTTGTATCATCGCCAGATGCCCCCCGTTTCATACCACCTGAAGAGCTCGAGTCCATGATCACCCCGCAAACTGATGCGGAGCGGGAGGAAGCTGCGGATGAGGCGCATCAGCAGCAACTGATGAGCGAACTTGGATCCGAGTCCGGTTCAGGTAGCGGCGATGCAGAGATATACGGCAAGCCGTCGGTTGCGGTGATCGAGGGTACAAACATCGAACTGGTGATGTTCTCGGATGCCGGCGTCGGGCACAGCTCCCGCAGGACAGAATCCGAGCCAATAAGTTTCATTTCAGGGACCGTGTACGCTGCAACACCTGTGTCGTCCGAGACCTACATCGACAGACTGCCTGAAGAGAACCGGGATCTCATCAAACAGTACTTTATGGAGATGGCTGAGATCGGTTAGGGGAATTGGACTAGATACGAGATCAGAGAGGCGACAAGATGAGTTTTACCGGATAGTGCCCGAATGTTTGCTCTCCTGAGTCTATGAGCCGCAAACGCCGCACAAGATGGTGGCACAATGGTGGCACAGGAGCGCCACATCAAGCAATCCGATAGGTATACCTATACAGCGATATTTCGACCGATGAAAACCCGGATAGTGCCACTCGTATATTATATAGTATTACTCAAATCCTTAATGTATAATCATGTAGAAACAAAAAGTTTATATAGCATGTGATCAAGGTAATGCGCACCAAGAAATTTCAGACCATACGCCCGCACATGTCTGCCCATGAGGCAGGGAGGCATGTAACAAATTTCGATATCGGGCTTGCGCCGGGGTGGCGATTGGGATGGGTTTCCTGGATAAACACTACAGGAGGAACATAACGTGGCAGACAAAATAGACCTCTATGATGACCGAGGCAAGAAATTGAAGGGAGATGTCGACCTTCAAGCCATAAGTCCACTCAAGAACTCGGCTATTCTGAGCATGGTTAACACCGTTAAGAGAACGGTAGCTGTTAACTTAGCCGGTATTGAGAAGGCATGCAAGAACGCAAGCTACGGCGGACAGAGCCGGAACATTCCGGGACGTGAAGTAGACATCGATCCAACAGCAAAGGCAGACAAGATTGCTGCACGAGTCAAGGAACTGATTCAGGTCGAAAAGGGCGACGACACTGAAGTGACAGTTCTTGGCGGCGGGAAGTTTTTGAGAGTTGCAGCACCGACCAGGAGAATCGAAGCCGGCGCTGAATACGTTGCCGGAATGACCTGCACGGCAGCAGCACTTACTGAAGCACTGCGCGAGGAGTACAATCTCGGAATGTATGACACCCCGTATGTAAAGAACGCGGTCTGGGGAACATACCCGCAGACGATGGACATGAAGGGCGGAAACGTGCTCTCAGTCCTGAGCATTCCACAGAACGATGAGGGTCTGGGATTCGCTCTTCGAAACATCATGGCAAACCACCTTGCGATGCTCTCCCAGAGAAACGCGATGAACTGCGCTGCAATCTCAAGCATTCTTGAGCACTGCGGAGTCTTCGAGATGGGACAGGCAATTGGTCTCTTTGAAAGGTACCAGTTACTTGCGCTGGCGTACCAGGGATTAAACGCAAACAACATGGTGTATGAGATGACCAAGAACAACGGCAAGACCGGAACGATCGGAACCGTTGTCCAGGAGACCGTCGAACGCGCACTCGATGACGGCGTCATTTCAGTTGACAAGACGATGCCATCCGGATACAAGGTCTACAAGGCAAACGATGTATGTCTATGGAACGCGTACTGCGCAGCAGGCACGATGGCAGCAACGATGGTGAACTGCGGTGCACTCCGTGGCGCACAGGCTGTATCATCAACACTTCTGTACTTCAACGACATGATCGAGAAGGAAACCTCACTCCCGGGATGCGACTTTGGTAGAGTCGAGGGTACTGCGGTAGGATTCTCCTTCTTCAGCCACTCAATCTACGGCGGTGGCGGTCCTGGTGTGTTTAACGGTAACCACGTTGTTACGAGACACTCCACAGGAATGGCTATCCCATGCGTGGCAGTTGCGGTGGCACTTGATGCAGGAACACAGATGTTCTCGCCAGAGTCAACATCCGCAATCGTGCTTGACACCTTCCAGGATGTGCCAATCATGATGAACCCACTCAAGGAGGTCGCAGCAGCGGTGTAAAGAGGAATTGTTTCATGGTTACAACAACAGATTCTGATCCCGTACAATACGAGATATTTCCGCAGAGGATGCTTGATCCTTCCTCAGCACAGGAGATCTTGAATAGACTCGAGCAGATGGAGGGCGTTACCCGCGTGCTGGTTCAGGGACCAAGACTTCCGCTCACAGTTCCTTATGGGCCCGGAAAGGGCGCTCCGGTCGATCATCCGGATCGAGAGGTTATTCGGGTGGGCGATCAGGTGATGGAACTGCAGGTTAAGGTGGGACGTATACGCCTTGAGGCAGAGCATGATGTGATGGAAGAGATCAGAGCGCTATGTGAAGAGCTGTTCCCGTTCCCCTTTGAACTCAAGGAGGGACTGTTCCTTCGCAGGAAGGCGACGGTCACCGATTATGCAAAATACGGTCCCGACGAAACGGTTGAGGACAAGAGCATATACGGAATGACCGATCCGAACATGACACCGTCTTCGAAAGTCTGCGAGTCATGCGTTGACACGAGGGAATAATATGTTTGGCAGGGAGACACAGGTTATCGATTGCAGAGAAGGCATGGGTCTTGGAAAGGGAGGTGGGCTTGCCCAGCGCGGCACGCTCTCTGAAACAGGAAGACCTGACGTCATCGCAATCGCAATGTCCCCAGGAAGGCGCCACATCACAAAACCCGTCTGTGAGATCACGCACGGACTCAGGAGAGAAGGAATCCAGGTCAGTGTGCTCGTACTCGAAGCAGGCGCTGGCGTACCTGATGAGGGACCCAGCGACAGGATGGCAAAGGGCTACGGACCGAAGTTCGGTCTGACCCAGAAAGAAATCGAGCAGATAGCACATCATCGCGTAGCATTGATCCATCTCGGAAACATCGATTCGCATGTGATCTACAAGACAAAGTACATACTGAAATATGTAGACATACCTGCGGTTATTGCCTGCCAGAATCCGGTTGACTTTGAGGATTTTGCAAAGGCAGGGATCAAGACACGACTGGTTATGCCCATCGACAGAGATATCGATACACAGGGCACAGTCATGGAGATTGTAGCCGGAATTACGAGAGGCGTCACCTGCCAGCGCGGCAGTTTGAACGAACTCGTAAAAGCAATTATGAAAACAATACCACAACATACATAAGGAGATATAATTATGGCATACACACCACAATACTATCCAGGATCTTCACACGTTGCAGTGAACAGAAGAAAGCACATGAGTGGAGACGTTGAGAAACTCCGAACCGTATCAGACGATGATCTGGTAGCGGCACTCGGACACAGGGCACCGGGTTCAGACTACCCAAGCACACATCCACCACTTGCAGAGATGGGTGAGCCGGACTGCCCGGTCAGACAGATGGTCGAGCCAACACCAGGCGCAGCAGCAGGAGACCGTGTCAGATACTCACAGTTTACTGACTCGATGTACTCCGCACCATCAATCCCATACTTCAGAAGCTACTACGCAGCGATCAACTTCCGTGGCGTAGACCCGGGAACACTGTCAGGCAGGCAAATCGTGGAAGCACGAGAGCGTGATATGGAAGCACAGTGCAAGGCATCAATCGAGTCAGAGATGACATGCCCGGCTCTCGCAGGACTTAGAGGCTGCACAGTGCACGGTCACTCACTCAGACTGGCTGAGGACGGGATGATGTTCGACATGCTTCAGAGGACGCATCTTGAGGGCGGAAACGTCATCGAGGACAAGGACCAGGTCGGTGTTCCGATCGACAGGAAGGTCAACCTCGGAAAGCCGATGAGTGAGGCAGAGGCAAAGAAGAGAACCACCATCTACCGAACCGATGGTGTCAAGTACCGAAGTGAGGAAGAGGTTCTTGACCATGTACACCTTGTCCACCACAGAAGAACAATGTACGGGTACAGACCTGAGACGGCAGCAGAGACCGCGCCAGGTGTTGGACCAGTTACATACCACACGGTGTAGAGGGAGGTAGATACAAATGGCATACAAATACCCATCAGAGAAGATATTCGTTGAAGCGCTGAAGTCGAAGTTCGCAGGTCTTGACCTTGCTGACCAGAAGGTAAAGTACGTGCGCGCCGGATACCTACAGAACGCACGAAAGAGAGAGTTCCAGGCAGCAGGTGAGCGTGTTGCAGAGCAGCGTGGCATGAAGCAGTACGATGTGAACGTGCATCTTGGCGGTATGACGCTCGGACAGAGACAGCTTGTGCCGTACAAGCTCTCGACCAGACCGGACATCGTTGAGGGCGACGACCTGCACTACGTCAACAACCCTGCAATGCAGCAGATGTGGGACGACATGAAGCGAACGATCATCGTGGGAATGGACCTTGCGCACGAGACTCTTGAGAAGCGTCTCGGAAAGGAGGTTACACCTGAGTCGATCGCGGGCTACATGGAGGCAGTGAACCACACCATGCCAGGTGCGGCTATTGTGCAGGAGCACATGGTCGAGACACACCCGGGACTTGTTGACGACTGCTATGTGAAGATGTTCACAGGTGATGACGAACTCGCAGACGAGATTGACTCGCAGTACGTGATCAACATCAACGACCTCTTCGACAAGGAAGGGCAGAACGAGAAGCTGAAGGCTGCGATCGGCAAGACGACGTGGCAGGCAGTACACATTCCAACAATCGTTGTCAGATGCTGCGATGGTGGTAACACATCCAGATGGAGTGCAATGCAGATCGGTATGTCGTTCATTGCGGCATACAACATGTGCGCTGGTGAGGCTGCAGTAGCAGACCTTGCGTTTGCGGCAAAGCACGCTGCAGCAGTCCAGATGGCTGAGATGCTTCCAGC
>DASC01000062.1:11722-12517 GCA_002503595.1 Candidatus Methanogaster sp. UBA203
GTGCTGGATGACTTCACGTACTACGGATACGACTACGCACTGAACAAGTACGGACCTGACGGCACAGCACCAAACGACCTTGCAACCGCAACCGATCTGGCAACCGAGGTTACCTTGAACGGTATGGAGTGCTACGAGGACTACCCAACGCTTCTTGAGGACCACTTCGGTGGATCGCAGAGAGCAGGAATCCTTGCAGCAGCCAGTGCATGCACAACCGGTATCGCTACCGGAAATGCACAGGTCGCACTCTCGGCATGGTACATGTCGATGTACGTGCACAAGGAAGGCTGGGGACGACTCGGATTCTTCGGATACGACTTGCAGGATCAGTGCGGTGCAACCAACGTATGCTCGTACCAGGGCGACGAGGGATGCTGCCTCGAACTCAGAGGCGCAAACTACCCGAACTACGCGATGAACGTAGGTCACCAGGGCGAGTACGCAGGATTCACAGGCGCGGCGCACGCAGGTGCACATGATGCATACTGCTGCAACCCACTCGTTAAGGTCTGCTTCGCTGACCCATCACTGGTCTTTGACTTCTCCTACATCAGGAAGGAGTACGCCAAGGGTGCGATGCGAACCTTCAGGCCAGCAGGCGAGCGCAGTCTCGTGATACCAGCAGGCGTATAGGCGACATAGTCGCCTATCCTTTTTTTTTTCTTGTACCGAGCGTCAGTTTGTATCGTCTGTGGATACGTAATCATACCAATTTTTAAATTTTACCGCAGAGGGTCGGATCACTCGAAACTCGAACGTGCTCAATATCCTGTGGTAGGAACCACAAGATTA
>DASC01000062.1:12524-21362 GCA_002503595.1 Candidatus Methanogaster sp. UBA203
GTGTAATCTCGTGGTTTTATATGTAGATATCCGCACACAATACTCGAGTAAGTACCGAAACTCTGCGCACCCGCGGTAAATTCCCACAACTTATTGGCATGTACCTTGCCATGCCGTTTAAGCCACACCCCTCCTTAAATATCTTACAGTCACAACATCTAAGTTGAGGAATCAAACAGTGAAGAATAGCAGGAAGATATCATCGGTAGTTGCCAGAGATCACCTGCGGAAATTAAATTTTGAGTATATCGAGCACTGGGTTCCATACAGCATCTTAATCGGACTGGCTGCCGGCGCGAGTGCCATAATCTTCTACAGTCTGCTATCGGTTGTATCGCACTATATACTTGGGGGTATCGGGTATTGTTACACCACTCCCACCGGATGTGAACGGCCGCTACTACCGGTGCCATCGGTCATTCTACCAGGCTCGCTTGGAGACCTGCACACATGGTATCTTGTGGCAATACCGGCCATAGGCGGACTTATTGCAGGTCTTATAACATATCGATATGCACCAGAGGCGGTTGGTGAGGGGACCGATGCAGTGATCGATTCGTACCACCGGCAACAGGGACGGATCAGAGGCAGGATTCCTATCGTCAAGACGATCGCCTCTGCGATCACCATCGGCACCGGCGGGAGCGCGGGCAGGGAAGGTCCGATCACACAGATCGGTGCTGGTTTCGGGTCGTATCTTGCAGACAAACTGAAACTCGACGACAATGGACGGAGGATGATGCTGTCGTGCGGCGCAGCAGGTGGAATCGGCAGCATCTTCCGTGCACCACTCGGAGGTGCCCTCTTCGCAATCAGCGTGTTATACAAAAGGGATTCGGAATTCGAGTCGCTTGTTCCGGCATTCATCTCGTCTATCATCGCGTATTCGGTCTTCTGTTCGGTCTTCGGGTGGGGCTCGCTCTTCACGACTCCGGATTACACATTCACACACCCGGCTGAACTTGTATTCGATGCAACGCTCGGCATCCTATGCGGTCTTGTGGGCATCCTCCACATCAAGATATTTCATGGAATACGCGATCTCTTCGAAAAATGGGGGATAAAAAACTATTTTAAGCCGATGATCGGCGGACTTTTGCTTGGATTGCTCGTTTTGTTCGTACACCGGAGCTGTGGATATGGCTACGGTATCTTCGGAGGTGGTTATGAGTCGATACAGTCTGCAATAGATGGGGAACTGGCAGTAGAGGTTCTGATGCTGCTTATTTTAGCCAAGATCCTTGCCACCTCATTCACCCTTGGTTCTGGCGGCAGCGGCGGCGTCTTCGCACCAACACTTGCAATCGGCGCTGCAATCGGCGGTGCATTCGGCATTGCGGCACATGTCTTTTTCCCTGGGATCATCGGTGATATGCAGTCAACATCGTTCGTTCTAATCGGTATGGCAGCGCTTCTATCCGGAGTTGCACGCGTTCCGATTGCGGCAATCGTGATCGTATCCGAACTCACTGGAAACTATAACCTGCTGCCGCCGCTGATGTTTGCCTCGACCATTGCGTACCTTGTGACAAGCAACTGGACGATCTATGAAAAGCAGGTTCCTGCAAGGGTGGATTCGCCAGCGCACCGTGAGGAACTGACGATCGATATTCTTGAGAACGCATCCGTGCGCGATGCGATGGCAACCGATGTCATGCCTGTAAATCCAACAAACAGCGTCCAGACCGTGCTCCACCTGATCACCAAGTACGGGCACATCGGATATCCTGTACTCGATGATAACCGCCTTGTCGGCATCGTAACCTTCAAGGATGCCGAACGCGTGCCGGCAGAGGATCGTGAAGAGGCGCTTGTTGAGCAGGTAATGACGCCTGCCACGTCGCTTATCGTGGCATATCCTGATGAGTCGCTTGAGGATGCGCTGCGCAAACTTGTGCTAAACGATATCGGGAGACTTCCGGTGGTCGATAGGGATGATCAGTCAAAGATACTTGGTATAGTGACGAAGTCTGACATCATACGGCTTCATGCGCAGTTGCAGTGATTTGTGGCGGAAGGCGCTGTTAGGGAATCCCGGCATTGTCATTTTTTCCAGTGAAATCGCCATGCCCTTAGATTCTAACGCAAGCGTCGACGGCAGAGCCGTTACCGTAGAGTGCGCAGAGCCACGCAGAGGGCTGAAAACAGTCTCGAAACTCTTGCGTCCTCCGTGATGATAAATCACTTGAATCACTTGATTTTCAGACCGTGTCGGGAATCCCCAAGGTAGCATCAATCATACCCCCGTCGAATCGATCCTGCATCGAGCGTATCCTGCGAAGGGACACTTAATTGCCATGTTCTGCCAATATTACTATAGTGATATAATTGCATGCCAGAATAACAATCAGATCTATCATCTGGTGGTGGATGATCACACTCATAGCAATCACAGCGATTGCAACCGCACCGACATGCTGCGCCGCCCATCCCGGCAGTGGCAACACGGATATTAAAATCGCAGTGAACGAACTCACGCCCCAGCCAGTCGAGCCGGGACGCGATCTCGTGCTATCCGTGACGCTTGGCAACTACGGCAGAGGTGCGGCAGAACACGTGGTGCTCACGATCATGCCAGATTCGCCAATCATCCTCAAGAACGAGAACGATCGAATTATGCGATTCGAGAAGATCATCGGATATACGGTGCCCGCGTCGAGACGTACCTGCTCTACATCGATCCTGCTGCGGTTTCAGGCAACTACGAGGTCGAACTCGGCGCAACATGGACTGATGACGGAGCGCACCGCGAGCAGAACCTAACCGTCCCGGTTGTGGTACGTGGCGAACCAAAACTCGTGATCTCGGAGATCACGATTGAACCCGAGACCATAAAGCCGGAAGATGCGTTTGATCTCGGTTTCCATGTTTCAAATAAGGGTTCCGGAACCGCAAGCACGGTGCAGGTGACTGCCGCACTTGATAACCTCCCGTTTGTGCCGATGGGTGCGGGATACGAAAGTCATCAAGAGACTTGACCCGGATGCATCGGAGCAACTGAGCTACCGGATCATGGTCAGCGACGGAGCAGATATCATGTCGTACGCGATACCAATAACGATGCGCTATGACGAGGAGAGCGGCGGAAACGCAACCTCGCAGAGTTCTGTCGGGATCAATGTGGTGGGGGATGCCGATCTCTGCATCGCAAGCGTGAGGACAAACCCGGAAAACCCCGCAATCGGAGATGCCATGACACTCATGATCCAGATAGAAAATTCCGGACACGGCGATGCCGAGTCTGCGAAAGTAACGATCGATATCCCGTTTGCGGGAACCCGGACCGCATTCCTCGACAAGATCGAGGCAGACGATGATGCACCGTGCATCTTCAACTTCCGCGCAACAGAACGTGGAGAGATCCCATATCATGCTGTGATCTCGTACAAAGACGATCTCGGGGATCACAACACGGCAACCGTTGATCTGGTGCTGTATGTTGGCGACGGTGGAAACGGTGATATGTTGATTCCGGCTCTCGCTGTGGCTGCGATCATCATTGCCGGCGTATTCTATCTTCGCAGGAAGAAATGAGAAGATCCCGGACAGATCGGATCGATTAAAATGACCTCCACAACAACAGAACTCAAGGTTTCAGCATTCCTCGCCTACAAATTCATCGCAAAGGGCAACAGAGGCACATCAGCGCTCACAATTCTCATAATGGCGCTCGCCTTCGTGAACCTCATGTTCACGACATCGGTCTTCGACGGGATGGGCGACGCCACCGAGAAACAGGTGATTGATACCCTTTACAGCAACATCGTGATCGAACCGAAGGATGAGGAGATATATATCGAGAACCCTGACTCGGTTGTGAAGAAGATAATCAATGTACCCGGGGTTATAGGCACCTCTGCGCAGTACGTCACAGGTGCAACCATCGCCTACGAAGAGCAGAGCGGCGCATGGAGTATCCGCGCTGTCGATCCTGCTGATGAGCGAACAGTCTCTACGGTTCCTGATATGATGATCGAGGGCGAGTATCTGAGCAGATCCGATACCAGAGAGATCATCATCGGAAAAGAGATCGCGGGTGGGCATGGCGGGAGCCTCGAACACACATCGCTCGGCGGCGTTGTGGTCGGCGACACCGTGGAGGTCGCATTCACGAACGGAGTCAGACGTGAGTATCGGGTGAAAGGGATATTTGATACGAACTTCATCCAGTCGAATCAGCTGGCATACGTAACCGAGAAGGAGTTGGAATCAGTGCTCGGAATCCACGATATGGCGTCCCAGATTCTTGTAAAGACCGATACGAAGGGCGAAGAGGATAGATTTCCAAACCAGTTCGTTGAGCTGGGCGTTCACGAAGATATCAAACCATGGATAGTGTATGCAGGGATAGTCGCCACCCTCACACAGAGTTTCGATGCGCTAAATGCACTCACCGGAGCTATTGGCTTCTTTGTTGCAGGCGTCACAATCTTCATCGTGATCTACGTTAGCACAGTGAGCAAACGAAGGCAGATGGGAATCCTGCGGGCGATCGGGATCAAGGAATCGATAATCGTCCGGTCGTATATATTTCAGGCTGTATTTTATGCTGTATGCGGTTGCATTGCCGGACTGGTGATCATGTTTGCCATACTGGTACCCTATTTCATCAAGCACCCAATGGTATTTCCCATGGGGAATGTAACACTTTTAATCGAGCAAAAAGCTGCCATCACGAGAAGCGCAGGGCTGATTATATCTGCTGCAATTGCAGGTTTCCTCCCATCGTGGCGGGCGGTGCGTGAAACGATCCTTGATGCGATCTGGGGGGACTAAATGATGGGACGAGATGCGCAGGACACGATAATTGCGACAAGGAATCTCTCACGAACATATACTATAGGCAAGGTACAGGTGCAAGCACTTAAAAATGTGACGCTCGATATCAGGAGGGGTGAGTTTGCAGCGATCATGGGAAAGAGTGGAAGCGGGAAATCAACGCTCCTGCACCAGTTAGGGCTTCTTGATACGCCGACCGAAGGCGAGATTATGATCGATGGGATCGAGATCTCGGGGCTCTCGGAAGCAGCGAGGACGAGATTCAGGCTCGAGAAGTTCGGTTACGTCTTTCAGGAGTACGCGATCCTGCCTGAACTAACAGCGCTTGAGAATGTGTACCTGCCAGCGATGGCGCTCGGGTTGTCGCAGGGCGAGTGTACCAGGAACGGGATGGATGCGCTCGAGAAGGTTGGACTTACGGAGAGGGCGGATCACCGCCCGCGAGAGATGTCAGGCGGCGAGCAGCAGCGGGTTGCGATTGCGCGAGCGCTAATCAATAAGCCGAAGATTCTCTTTGCTGACGAGCCGACCGCGAATCTGGACAGCGCCTCGTCGAAGCAGATACTTGAGCTCTTCCGGGGGCTGAACCGGGATCTCGGGCAGACGATCCTGATGGTGACGCATGAGCTTGAGGACGCGGACATCGTGGACCAGGTGATCTGGCTCGCTGATGGCGAGGTTGTGGGGCGGGAAGGGTGAGATATGTGCGCAATAGGGCTTGAAAGCCTTATATCAGTTCATCCAGCACCAGCACCCGCAACTCCGGTATAGCCGGTAGATGAGAATCGTTGGTCAGAAAGAACGAAGCACCTGCCCGGATTGCTGTTGCTATCTGAATGGCGTCCGGTGTGCGAATGTTGTATTCAGCACGCAGACGAGCCGCCTCTTCTGTGATTTCGCATGATAGTGGGATAGTAGCGGTGTGATTCGCATTAAGCAGGATTTCTCGGTACTGTTGAGCCAACATCGTGTTACCATGCCGGAAGGGATGAACCAGCACCTCCAACAGCGCCACAATAGACGCAACCACCCGAAAATCTCCCTGATCCACCGCAACGAAGAACGGTCGAACGATATCCAGATAATCCGGATTCTCCTCGATGAAATAGATGAGAGGTGCGGTGTCCAAGCCCACAACCTCTCCTCACAGGGGTTCTAACCATTCCATGATGCCCGCTCACGATCTACGTACTCCTGGGCATCAACATCCTGCCAGATCTCCCTGCCCAATCCCTGCAGTTCCAGAATACTGTGACCGGGATAGGTGGTCATCTGTTGCCTGACCAGATCTGTCAATTGGTCTATGAGCTTCATCTGGTCGGGGAGGTCGAGTTGTTGTATCAGATCCAGCGATTTGGCGTAAGTTACTGTTTGCATTGTGAGATCTCCTTCGCATTCATCTGGTAAAAGCTTTTATCAAAACTCTATTATTACTGTTGCCGGGTACGATCACAGCACCTTGGTATCTGGCCGGTGCATCTTCAAAACAGATTCTTGAGCTATTCCGGGAGCTAAAATAGGGGGACCGTGGCAGACAACCCAGATGGTGATGCAATGAGGCTATATGTGGACGTTGTGGATCGGGAGGTGTGGGGGGTTTGACCGAATATAAAGATATAAAATATAATAATATCGGCGGTGTGTCCACACACAACCATTTTTTTCCGATCACAAACTCATGTTCCCAGCCGCCGCCTGCAGGATCATGAGCACGTCGAGTGATGTGACCTTGCCGTCTCCACTTACGTCCGCGGCGGCGAGCGTCGTAGGGTCGCACGGGCGGCTGCCTGCCGCGATATCGAGTGCGATTGCGGCATCGGCGGGGGTGATTTTGCCGTCGCGGTTAAGGTCGCCGGGTGTCTGTGGCTCGTGCCATGGATTCATCAGGGGATGGTGGTCCATGTTCGAGCCGCCCGGGATCAGGTGCGGATCGTCGCCGATGCCGTCTCCGTTGGTGTCGTTGCCGGTGTAGTCGGAGTAGTAGTTTCCTTCGGTGCTGGAGTTCCAGTGGTTGGTGCAGAAGTCGTAGGCGTTGTTGTTTGTGTTGTTGAGGAGGTTGTTGTGGTAGATGAGGTTGTTATTACTTGAATACTGTGGGCAGATACCGTACCACTCGTTGTTCGCCGCGGTGTTGCCAGTGAGGTCGTTATTACTCGAATGATGTAGGTAGATGCCGTAATAGTTGTGATTCGATGCGGTGTTGTTTGAGAGTCTGCTGTTACTCGAATAGGATAGGCGGATGCCGTTGTAGTTGTTGTTCGATGCAGTATTGTCAGCGAGTGTACTATTTCCCGAATACTGTATGCATATACCATATTCACTGTTGTTCGATGCGCTGTTGTCAGCGAGTGTACTATTTCCCGAATACTGTATGCATATACCATATTCACTGTTGTTCGATGCGCTGTTGTCAGTGAGGGTGCTGTTGCTCGAATACTGTAGGTAGATGCCGTGGTTGTTGTTATACGACGCGTTGTTGCCAATAAGGTCGCCGTTACTCGAGTGATACAGGTAGATGCCGTAATAGTCGTGATTCGATGCGGTAACGTTTTCTATCCTTGAATTATCTGAGTATACACACAGTACTCCCATATCGTTATTTGTTAATGCCAAATCTTTCACTGTTATATTTGTGGAGTTTATGACCCCCACAAAACCAGCATTACATGGTACTCGTACGTCTTCTTTGTTAATCCAGTAATAAATCGGTTTTCCATTCACAAGGTTGCTTCTATCTACGCTCTGCATGAAATGAGAAAGATTATCGCCATGAACGCCAAAATTATAGTTATTTCCCGACATTATGTTGCCTGTTAGGTTGTTGTTGCTCGAATGATACAGATAGGTACCGTGGTCGTTGTTGTTCGATGCATTGTTATTTAAGAGTATATTGTCGCTCGAATGGTACAGGCGAATGCCATGGTTATTGCACGATGCGTTGTTGCCAGTAAGGTTATCACTGCTTGAATAATACAGGTAGATGCCGTAACAGATGTTGTTCAACGCGTTGTTGCCAGTAAGGTTATCACTGCTCGAATGATACAGGTAGATGCCGTGATCGTCGTTGTTCGATGCATTGTTATTTGAGAGTGTATTGTTGCTCGAATGATCTATACGGATGCCACAACAGCTGTTGTTCAACGCGGTATTATCGGCGAGGTTGTTGTTGCTCGAAGACTCCAAGCGGATGCCATACCAGTTATTATTCGACGCGTTGTTGTCGGTGAGGTTGTTGCCCGAAGACCGTAGACAGATGCCACAGTCGTTATCCGACACATTGTTGCCCACAAGGTTGTTGTTACTTGAATAATAACATATGTAGATACCGTGTTCGTCATTGCCCGATGCGTTGTTGCCAGTGAGGCTGTTGGTGTTGCTACAACCTTGCAAACGGATACCATCGCCGTTGTCCAATGCATTGTTGCCGGTAAGGTTGTTGTTATTGCTCGAAGAGGATATGCGGATGCCGTAGATGCCGTTGTTTGATACGTTGTTATCTATGAGATCGTTGCTGCTCGAACCATATAAGCAGATGCCGTCGCCGTTGTTGTCCGAGGCAGCGTTGCCAGTGATGGCGTTGTTGCTCGAAGAACCTATGTAGATACCGTCGCCGTTGTTCGATGCGTTGTTGTCAATGAGATTGTTATCGTTGCTCGAATAACCCAAGCAGATGCCGTCGCCGTTGTTGCGCGATGCTTTGTTGTTTGAGAGTGTGTTGTTGCTCGAATAACTCAGATCAATGCCGTACCAGTAGTTGTCCGATATGCTGTTGCCAGTGAGGGCGCTGTTACTCGAATGATACAGGTAGATGCCCTGGCTGTTGTTCGATACGCTGTTGCCAGTGAGGGCGCTGTTACTCGAATGATACAGGTAGATGCCGTGATCGTTGTTCGATGTGGTAATGTTTTCTATCCTTGAATTGTTCGTGTATACAAACAGTACCCCCACACCATTATTCGTCAATGTTAAATCCCTCACTGTTATATTTGTGGAGTTTACAATTCCCACAAAACCAACGTCGTCTGGCACACATCTGTCTCTTTGATCAACACAGTAATA
>DASC01000185.1 GCA_002503595.1 Candidatus Methanogaster sp. UBA203
CAGTCAATTTGGAGGGGATACGTATAAACAGCTACAAGATCAAGCCTCAAATCCACACACTTGCATTTTTTCACTTTTTGTGCGCCTAATGCAAGACTAAAGGTTCAATAAGCAAGACTAAAAGTCCAGAGTGAATGAGTGAGCGGGAATTGCTGGATATTCTGGACAGAATTCGCACTGCTCCGATCGTGTACGTGGATGAAACGTCAATCGATGTTCAGGGAAAGAAGCACTGGATCTGGGCATTCACCACACCAACCGAGACTTTTATCGTGATCCGAAAGAGTCGGGGCACGAAAGTTCTGATGGAGGTTCTGACGAGGAGATTCAGGGGATTGATCGTCTGTGACGGCTGGGGTGCGTATGCCAGTTTCACAAACCGCATACAGCGATGCTGGGCGCATCTACTTCGAGAATCTAAGGAGCTCGCCGAGAAGATTGCAGAGGCGGTTCCTTTACACAGGGCACTCAAGAGACTCTACAAAAAACTAAATGACTTGCTGGAAAGTGATCCCTCGCCTGAAGTTCGAATACAACTGTGGTACATGGCGCGAGCAACGCTCAATCGATGGATCAGAAGAGAATACGTCACTGAGAAGGTGATAAAGCTCATCGGCAAGATTGGAAACGGATTTGAGTACTGGTTCACGTTTGTCATTCATCCAGGTGTGGAGCCGACGAATAACAGAGCAGAAAGAGCACTTCGCGAGCATGTCGTTCAGCGGAAAATCGTAGGAACACTCCGTAATAGAAAAGGGACGTCAATTCATGAGCGGATCATGACAGTGCTGACGACATGGGCACAACAGGGACTCAATACCCTCCAGATGATGAAGGCGAGGCTGAGTAGCTAAACACGTACTCGAAGCCTATCGTCTTCAAATGCTTTGACCGGAGTTTATAAGATGTGATAAAAAACGATCGCTCGATACCGAAAGCTGTAGGGTCTAGCGATAAACTAATTCATGCAGGAATATACTTATCAAGATTGAGTTTGCTGAAGACCTCAGCAGCATCTCTGCTCATGTCCTCGATGACAAACTCCGCTCCCATCCCACTTTTCACTTTTTCATCTCCAGTATAGACCAGCCCCAGTCTCATTTGATCTAGATGATAGGCTAATCTCTCCATTGACAAACCCTCATTACCGATCAAATACAGCAAATAATTGTACAATAACATCCCCATAACACACAAAAACACGTGAGCCCTGATTTTAAGATCTTTTCTTACGTATGCTGGCTTTAACGGGATCAACAGGCTATTTTTAAGCCACTTGATATCTGTCTCTATCTGATTGCGTGCATCATACGTTTCTGCGATTTGTTGCCCAGTCAGGTTCTTCATATCAGTGATGATGACCGTTTTCCCCATCGCTGCGAGATAATCGTGTTCCCGATTTTCATTCAGTTCGAAGTTGAGTTGCAACTTTCCATCCACCTCAACGACACTATAGTCAAACAACCCCCTATACTGCTTCGGAATCGCATCAACAACACGATTAACAAGACCTTTTGCTGTCAGTTTCCTACCTCTTCCTGTACGGCCCAGCTTCGATCTGATATCGTCGATCTTTGTATAGATTTTTTGTTTATTCCGATACCATTCAACCAGATTTTTACGTTTAGTGGCATCATTGTACCGGATAATGCCAACTAACTCACATTCATACCAGTTTCCGCTTACAAAATGTGCTTTGATGATGTGGCTGCTGGCATTCTTCCATGTCTCACCGAATTCTGAAACAGGTATTCGGAACAAATCTCTACACATCGATGCAGGCAGTGACCCGACGATATGCATGTTACCTATCACTCTTTTGATATTATCGCTGGAGTTCATACCGCGATCAAAGATTATAGTAATGTTCTCTGTGGCAATATTAATATCCTGGAGACGTTCGCAGATGTCGTCGATCAATTCCGAGAACAGCAGTGCATCATGTTTATTTGCAGGATAAGTAATCGACTGAAATGGAATATTATGATCTGATGCTATCAACCCCACACCAATAAGGTTTTTGTCGTACCGCTTATCCTTTGAACTGCCTTTCTGTGGTAACGTTTCTCCATGCTCGATATGGGTATAGAAGTTAGTTGTGTCGAAGATCAACCGTGTTGGTTTGAGTCCTTTTTTGATTAATGTACGTGACACATCGAGTTCGATTCTGCGTATTGTATCTTCATCGAGCTTGGCCATATAGTTTAGAAAGTTCTGGCTCGACAGCTTGTATTTGGGGGCCCAGACAAACTGTAGTGAACTTCTTTTGAAATATTCATCGAGAACGTTCCGGCTAAGGGCGTGTTCAGATCTACCAATGATGGTCAAAAGTAGATATTGTGCTGGCGTAAGACCATCTATCTTCTTTCAATTGACATGTTTGTTGAGACTTTCAATCAAACCGGTCTCTTCGGCAGCTTTAATGAATGCGGCAGGTTTTCCGAATGAATATGACGCAATGCGTGTTGGTTTGTTTGATATGATCAGCTGGTATACCTTATCTGCAGATCCTACATATTTCTGGATGGTTTGGACGACTTTACCGTTCACACGTTCGTTTTTGATGATGTATAAATATTTGCGATTGTTGATGGTTTTGATCTTGAAATGCATGATGTTGTTTAGACCCTACTAGTAGATATATGTGTCGATCTATTTGAGTTATATGCATCACAAAATTGGCCGGATATACTTGTTTTGTTGGGTGTCAGTCTGACAGGACTATAACGATAGTATTTAATCTTTTTTAGACCCTACACAAAACAGGTCGCCTGATAGCTATTTGGTTCGGATTTTATAAACTCCGGTTTGAGAAAGCTTCTGCTAAGGGCAGTCCTACANNGCCGATGACGCATACGGTCTTGTGTTTCAGTTCTTCTGGAACCAGGTGATCATCTCCTCCAGCCCTCTTGTTAAATTGAACTTCATCCGTTCCAGTTGAAGATGGTGATGATGGGTTTTGGTGCCGCTTTTCCATCATTTCACCTTATCTAAAAGTTGGAAATAGCGTTCCCTGTTCATCCCTGCCGTTCTCATATTTGTGCGGATATGTATTACAGACACACGTCTCGGGCTGCTTTTTATTGTATATAAAGTATATCTCCGATTTAACGCAAAGGCGCAGAGGGTGTTATCATTCTTTGCGTTATTGCGTCCTGGCGTCTTTGCGTTCTCGTTTATGGATATCATACCATTTTCCCATGAAAATGAAGATTGAGGCTCCTTGGCATATAGATATTCATCATTTGTGTATGAGCCTTGGCTCATTAGGGCTTATCCAAAGTGTACAATATTATACATTATATACAACAAGAAACTCAACCATGGCGTTTTCGAGTGATCTCCTCAACAATGGCATCCATATCTTGATCCAGCCATTGGATTCGTTCCTTTGTATAATTTCCCTTCCCCAGATCGAAGCTCTGAATAAACCTAATAGTCTCCAGTGGCCCCAGTGCTTCAGCAAGGGCGTCTATTCCCATCTTTCGTATCTCGTTAATGGTCTTGGTTGCCATCTTATAGCACATCCATAAGCCATCTGACTGGGTTCTCGACCGCAATCTCTACGTTTTTCTTTGCTTTTCTCACGATCTCATCATCGGTTGTTAACATAACCTCTGCAGACTTTTCTGCACAAGCTATGTGCAGGGCGTCCATTGCCCTAAGACCGATCTTTTCAATCTCGTGACCTCTTGTTATAACATCTTCATCTATTGCCACACAGACTTTTGAGATGGATGCTATGATCTCTACCAATTTCCATCTCTCATAATCTGGAATCTTGGATATCTCGTAATTTATGACTTCGCTCCTGACAAGTGTCCAATCGAACCTGCATCTATTCAGGATTGCCAATACGGCTTCGGATTCTATCCTGATTCTATCCTGGGTTTGATCGTCAAGAGGTCTGTTGAGACAGCAGACATCCATATAAATTTTCATAGTGCACCATATTCTCTCTGGCCAAGTTCGTAGGGCGCAGATCCTACAACACCACCAGACACCGCGCCCGCCGGTCCCGAGGACCCCATCGACCCCGGGCGCGTCTGGTGGTCCACCAGCAAGAACCCCGCGCCGCGAATACGATGGCCCCGCCAACCCGGCCACGAAGGGGCCGGGCGCCACCTGCGCGGCCTCCCTCCTCACGAATACCAGGGAGAGCTCGTTCATCAAGGCGACAATCCTACTGAGCGAAGCGAATGTCGGATGGTTTTACTAAATTTCCTATCAAAAAATTTGGGTTGATCCGCTCAGGAAAGTAGCCGATCTTGAACCCCGTCCCACATCTCGACCCAGCCTCCCATTCCAGGATCGGTACTACGACCTCTTCGGTAACCCCAGGATAGACCGTCGATTCC
>DASC01000067.1 GCA_002503595.1 Candidatus Methanogaster sp. UBA203
CTCTGATTTGGAGGGGATACGATAATCTCTTCTTTGATAACGAACTGAAACTGATAAAGAATACACCAGGCATTGCAGGAGTGTCTCCTATACTATGGCGCTCTGCTGAGGCAAAATACATGTCCGAGTCCAGGATCGCCACTGTCGAGGGAGTTTCTGAAGATTGTTATGAAGTTCGCAACATGAAGATGGGTGAGGGATCTTTTTTAACAGACAAAGATCGGTACACGGTAGTTCTTGGATGCAATGTCGCAAACGAGAAGTTTGACCGGAAGATCGGTCTGCAGAACTCGATCGATCTAACGTTCCGGCTGGATGATGGGACGTCTGTCACCAGGAAATTTAAGGTGAAAGGGATCACTGAGGAGGTCAATTTCTTCGGCGATCCGAGTGCAACTCCGAATAACGACATCTTAATCCCGATCGATACGATGATGGAGTTAACAGGAGAGAACGACTACAGCGCATTCTTTGCATCAGCAGCCAGCCTCGACACAGTGGAGGAAACCGCAGAAGAGATGGATAAGCGGCTCGCCAGAAACTTTGGGGTCTCCAAGCGTGACATGGACGATAAAGATGCGAAACCGTACGCGATAACCACACAGACCGAACTTCTGGAAATGACGGGCGTTTGGGCTGACGCGATCGGTGCACTCCTGACAGCCGTTGCACTGATCTCGCTTGTTGTTGGCTCGATCGGGATTGCGAACATCATGCTTGTAACTGTTAGCGAGCGGACAAATGAGATCGGGCTGATGAAATCACTCGGGTTCACGAGCATGGATGTTCTTTCGCTCTTTGTCGTGGAATCAGCGGTAGTCGGACTCTTTGGTGGAACTCTTGGCTCGCTTCTCGGAGTTGCCGGAGCTTACGGCGCAACGAGCATGATAGGCCTCCCAAACGTCTTTCCGGTCTCGCTGATCGTGGTCGGATTTGGGGTCTCTGTCGGGGTCGGTCTGATCGCAGGGGTGTTTCCCGCGTACAAGGCTGCGAAGATGAATCCTGTGGATGCGCTGCGGCATGAGTGAAAGAGGTTGGGCGTATGAGAACACTCACGAAACTCGGGATTGGAATGCTTGCCGTGATCACACTGCTCTCCTGCGCATGGATGCCTCACAAGCTGACCGAACTATCAGGCGGGCAGCGCCAGCGTGTTGCGATTGCAAGGGCGCTCGTAAACGACCCGTCGATCATTCTCGCTGACGAGCCAACTGGAAATCTCGACACGAAGACCGGTGATGAGATCATGAGGATCTTTGAGGACCTGAACAGGATTGTGCGCACCATCATCATGATCACGCACGACCCTGCGATCGCTGCGCACGCTGACAGGATTGTGCGCGTGAAGGATGGGTGCTTGCGGGGGGAGATGTGTATAATTGAGGCGGGGGCGTGAACGGCAGGAAACCATTAAAATCCATCCGGCAGCGAAAATTGGGATTGATGATGGATGTTCTGGGCACGACGCCAGAGGATGTGACAGTCTCTTCCCACCACTGCGAAAACTATTTACACCGTTCACACCACTAACTGATTGACAGTCAGTCAGTACCACAAGACCCGTGAGGCAGACAACATGACCCGCACGGTAAAGGATCCTGAAACACGGCGCAGCGAACTGATCGACACCGCAGAGGAACTCTTTGTGGAAAACGGCTACGAAGAGATCACAGTGTCTGATATCGTAAGAAAGGTCGGTGTGGCGCAGGGCACGTTCTACCACTACTTCAAATCGAAGGATGAGGTACTAAACGCAATAACCGACAGGTGGATCGAGGAGATACGTGCTGGAATGGAGGACATAGCCTCCAGGGACGACCTGAACGCAATCGAGAATATTCTCGGGTTCTTCAACTTCTTTAGCAGCCTTGGCAGGTTCAGGCAGAGGCTTGTCGAATATATCCATGAAGAGAGAAATGCGCATCTGCATATCAAGTTTGAAAAGAGAGTTCCACAGATCATAATCCCTCCATTCAGCCGGATGATCGAAGAGGGGGTAGAAGAGGGCTTCTTCGATGTCAGGTATCCGGAGATGGCGGCACTCTCCATCATAGAGACCGCAGGCGCAATCTCCCACATCCACGAGACATACCGTCTCGAAGAGAACACAGATAGAATGAAAGAGATAACAGATGCCACATTTGACTTCATCGAGAGGATACTCGGGGCAAAGCCCGGGATTTTTATGGAATACGCATCAAAGATGGAGGAATATATATGAACCGACAGAAACTCGTCACAATAACGCTCCCGGTAATCTTGATCCTCATTGCAGCTCAAGTAGCCAGCACAGAGGATATCGGCATCATCGATCTATATTCAAGCATCGATTCGGCTGATGTCACGCTCCACTCAGGAGCGCACCACACAAACATAACGGTCGATGCGGAACTGATGCTTGAGGAGGAATTGCTGAGAAGAGAGCAATTCAAGATCGATGAGACTCTTCCCGATACGGATATAACAAAAGTGGTATCATGTGACCTCAAAAGTCCCGAAGACGGTTTCTACATCACCAGAGTGACCTTTTCTATGGACGGCTCGGTGCTGGAGACGCGATACCGCAACTTCTCGGCTCTCTGGTATCTTGAGTTGAAGTGAACTTATAACCCATCTGGAAAAATCGGAAGCATTTTTTGATTAGTTACAGTGTAACCATCCAAATAACCACTTCTTACAAAAGTCAGAACAAACCCTTCCTCATTTTTATAGCAAGTTCTCTGATCTTTTCAAAGTCTTTTGGAGGTTTGTTTACTCCAAAAAACACTTTAAGTATTG
>DASC01000066.1 GCA_002503595.1 Candidatus Methanogaster sp. UBA203
AGGATCTTTCAAACTCAGGTATTACTCGGTTAATAATCTCATTTGGAATGCGTACTTTCTCTTTTTCTACTAGTAAGGATATTGTAACTTCGGGCTTGTCCTCTTTCTTTGATATAGAAAACAACTGAGATTCAAATGCTCTAATTGTTCTCTCGAATTTTGAATTCGGCTGAATATCACTGGTATTGATACGCACCTGAAAATCACTGTCTATGAAATGTGTTGAGGATGAGGCAAATATATCAGGAAGCATTTCCGTATATGATTTACAGCCATCTGTGAGGATTTTCTGGGCATCATTTACAAATGTCTGAATGTTCAGTTCAGTTACACCTTCTGTAAGAAGTTCCGTGATATTTTTATCGGGTACGTGTATTGAAAAAAAACGTCTCCATTCAGAAAGAAAACCGAAAACAGCATAAGTGGCATATGTTTTACCTGTATTATTATGTCCACAAATAATAGTCAGTTCGCCAAGTTCAAATTCAGCTTGTTTTAATGGGCCGAGATTTTTAATTGATAATTCCATATTCAATCTCCTGCCTATCTTGACTTTGCCGCATTAAAAACATTCCCCCTACTTAAATCTCATTTTATCCCTAACACCACATTCCTTTGAGTGCATATCACACCCATAACCGACCGTCGATGGAAGATTTTCTGTGTCCGAACACTGCAAGCCCTCATTCACCGAAACTTACACAGAAAGCTACCGCTGAAACAAACGCTTGCAAACCAGAAACCAGGCATCGATCCTGGAAAGCGCGCAAAAGAACTCATTGAATTGGTCGGACTGTCTGACCGGATGCATCACAAGCCGACAGAACTATCAGGCGGGCAGCGCCAGCGTGTCGCGATCGCAAGAGCGCTCGTAAACGACCCATCGATCATTCTCGCAGACGAGCCCACCGGAAATCTCGACACAAAGACAGATGAGGAGATCATGAAGAGTTTTGATGACCTGAACAGGGGGATGGGCACACCATCATCATGATCACGCACGATCCTGAGATCGCTGCGCACGCTGACAGGATTGTGCGCGTGAGGTGGGGTGCTTGTGGAGGGATTTAACCAATCTTCGACCTGAAATCCGAAAGATCCATGACCAGATAACCGGACTGCCTTAGATCTTCTTTTTTATCGACTGATTTCGCTATCAGTCCGAAGTATTTCCTGTTCGAGTCCCATGACACGTGCTCTGACTTTTCTTCGAGTTTACTAAGTTCCCTCTTTGCATCCCTCAAATTCATATCCTTCCATTTGCACTCGATAAAGAGAATTTCCCTGCTCTTTTCATTCAATGCCACGAGATCGATCTCCATATCACGGTGCCACCACTTCCCGATGCGATCAAAACGATTTGATACCCGAATATAATTGAATAGATCATCCCTCACAAAAATTTCGAATCGTTTGCCAAGATAACCGGATAATTCATCGTTGCGCAGGATAAATGCCCCTCTTTCTATCCGTTCCCTGTGTCTGTGAACGAAATTGAACCAGAAATCGAAGAGATTGTCCTTGATCGTATATATGCCAGCCTTTCCACTGCTCACGATCGGTACGGTTCTCTCGACGAAACCAAGTCGGATCAGGTTATCCAGATATGGATAAATCTTTCTTGCGTCGATTCCAACAGAGTTTGCTATCTCGCCGGGTCTTGTGCTGCCGTACGCGATCGCGTTTAAGATTGAGAAGTATGTCTTCAGTTCTTTGAATTCCTGTGATATTATAAAATATGGCTCCCTGTAGAAGTACCCATCCTTTCTGAAGAACTCAAGTTCTATAAAATCGGTGAACGTTTCATATTCCGATGCTTTGAGCAGATATTCAGGCACGCCACCGATTGTCATGTACAGTTTCGCACGGTCCTCAAAGTTCATCCCGGAAAAATCGCCGGTAAACGAAAAAGACAGTTTATCCAGAAGAATGTCCCTGCTCCGTCGCCCATACAGCGGAGAAGATTCGGATAAAACTTTCTTGCTCATCAGACCGAGAAGAGAACCTGAAAGCACGATAAATATATTTGTATTCGAGAACTTCAGATCCCACAATCGCTGAAGCGTGCTCAGAATAGTCTTATCGCTCCGTATCATGTATGAAAACTCATCAATCACCAGATAGGTTCGTTTATCAGGAACATTTTTTACAAAATATTCAAGTAGTTGATTCCAATCCGCAATCTCCAGTTGAGCGAGAAGCGGGTCTCTGAGATACTCTGCCATCTTCTCTTTCAACTCTTCGATCTGCTGTTTTGGTGTGGAATCGGCAGCGATACAGAATACCCCCTCGCGACCTCTGATGAATTCGAGGAGCAGCCGCGTCTTTCCGATCCTGCGCCGCCCGTACAGGACGATCAATCTCGCGCCGCTGCTCTCCCATTCCCTGTTGAGCAGTTCCAGTTCGGGTTCTCGATTTACGAATGTACTAATCACAATTAGTACTAATCTGGATTAGTACTTAACAGTTTTCATTGGACAATAAGTCATTCCGGACGGTCATTTACGGAGGTGCCGCATCCCGGACATTGACCGACTCTGCCGGGGTGGAGAATTCATTAATGATATTTGAATTTGCATTGGTTTGTTCGATTCCACATTTCTACTCAGACGTTGCTTTTTAAAATTTGTACCTAAAATTACGTATTAGTCATTTTCAAGATATAATCTCTTTAAACTGTATGACTCTATATATTTTTGTCGTGTGCATCTTAAATTATAATACCCTACAGGCATACCAGTAGCATTTATATAGATACTGTATTCACCTTTAGCTGTCAATATACCATTCAGACTTTTATTCGACATGCTTTCGTTATTTTTATCTAAATAAATAATAGCATCATAATTTCGGTCACTAGATTCACTTTTAAACTCCACTGATAGCCCAGTATCTGGACCTGTTGCTCGAATTGAGATAGGGATTGGCGAATCACTCATATGATATTTATTCTGTATATCAATACCAATATTACCTTGAAACTGAGGGGCGCTCGTAAGTGAAGCAAACAAAAGGTGCCATGAAAAAATACTAACTATAAAGATCGTAAGCCAGATGAACATGATAGTTAAAAATATAGTGAAAGAGGTTTCATTTTTGTTATTTTGATAATAAAAATCGTTTTTTTGAAGAAACCGACGGTTTAAAAGATAAGCAATCACCATAACTATAATGCACATTATAATCCACCCTATTGTAATTTCTTTTAATTTTTGTACGCTATTTATACCAAAAAAATCACTATTATCCAATACTAAAAGAGATATCATAGTAAGTATGACTATAGGGAGCGCTTTTTTAAACCATATAAAAACATACCGTTCTTCACCAGACAAATGAAATAACTGGTCTAAAAAATGCAATAGACATGAAAATAGTCCATAAGAACACGCACATACCACCACATAAGAAGATAGACCAAGAAGAGCTTTATACACACTATCATCAACAGCATTATTTGATAAATATGCATATATGGCAAGTAGTGAAATAGTAATAATGCCATGTATCGTATGTTTCTTTATAGCGTCAAAAATACCAATAAACAACAACTCCTCTTAAATTGTAGGGTATGTAGGGTACCGATTTTCCTACGAATCGCATTTATAGTTATATCACATCGAGGAGCATGAAAACCTGATCGTCTGCAGTCACCAAACCCTGCACTTAAGTTTGGAGCCTGTGCAATAGCTCTTTCCGCGTTCGGTTTGGCTGCACCGAGATCTTGCACGTACTCAGCCAGCAGCAAACATACGCATCGATCGTGGCAGAACGCCTCTCGTTCCATGTTAGCTAAATCGAAACTCATCCAATATAAAACTCCCGTTGAGTGGGACTGCTAGCACCAGATCATGTGACGGCCCCAGTTAGCCGATAATGAACCGTCCATTGCGCATTTCTGAATAATCCAACGCGCCCCAAGAATCTGAGCCATCCAAGCTTCTTCTCCTGAGAATCAGAGTAAGACCAGTCACCAAGAAACACGATCCCCGGATTCAATTCCTCCAGCTCCCTGATCCCAAAATGGAAAGTCGCACCCTTCCCGAGCTGTAGCTCCTTTCGCATCTTGAAATTGACCATCTTCTTGTGTACTATGTTCTTCGATTTCGACAGTTCCTGAGTCACTGCTCGCCTGCGCATGGATGTATCACACTCACCACCTCTATGAGAAGACGTACAGCAGCAGTACTGGTTACTGGCGAGGGTATCGATAAGCTGATCTCATCGTCTTAATTTCACTTACGCAAGTGCAAGTGGTTCACGCCCGCCCCCGCGACTCTCCGCACACGATCCCTGTTGCGATCAGGTGCGCGACACGAAGCGGCTCAGGGATGTGGCTGTGGGTCGTTGCGAGTTGCACGATCTTCCTTGCATCCGTAATCTCGATTCCTGTGCACTGAATATACAGCAGGTTGCCATGCACCTCGATCTCGTGAATCCTGCCAGCATTCAGGATGGATTGCCACCGCCGATCAGCGTCCGGGAGATTCTGCATCGCGTCCCTGATCCGCCCCATATCCGGCTCGGCACGCATCACCACAATTACAGGCAGACAGGTTCGCCTCTGCAACTCGGTTATGTCAACTACATTGAACCCGCCGTAGGTCACGCCATCGAGCATGATCACGCGGATCTGCGGGTAATGACGGGTTCCGGTCACCATCTCTGCGATCACATCGGTTGCGTCCATCCCGTCCCGTGTGACCTCGGACCTGAGCACGCCATCCATCCATTCCCCGCCCCGGAAGACCACGCCGACGATCATGACACGCTCGCTCACAAGCGCGGAATCATCGATTGCGAGGATCCGGATCTCCGGTTTGATGTGCACGGTATTTCACCTTCTCAACTACCCTGATATCCGTTATCGCGGTATCCGGGTAATTCCCGCTCTCGTCCTTCTCTGCGGACTTTACCATATCCCAGATCGTTAAAAGGCAGGCGCTCACCCCAGAGAGCGCTTCCATCTCAACTCCGGTACGCCCAACCGACTTCACCTCCACAAGCGCATGAATCGCATCGTCAGCAACCTCGAAATTGACATCGATTCCTGTGATCGGGATCTGGTGGCACATCGGGATCGTGGACGGAGTCGCCTTGACCGCCATTATAGCGGCGATCCTTGCTGTTGCAAGCACGTTTCCTTTCTCGAGGCTGCCTGCATTGATTGCTGCGATCGTCTCCCGTCTGAGCACGATTCTACCGGTTGCAACGGCGCGTCTGGTGATCGCATCCTTTCCGCTGATGTCCACCATCGCTGCACGGTCGCCTGTGATGTGAGTGAATATCGGATTGCTCATGGTCGGCACTATCTGAAAGCCCAGTGGTATTCAAACTTTTTATCGATCCAGCACGACACTGCCGACTTTCCCAGTGAAATAACTATATCCTTAAGTTTTACCGCGGAGCACGCAGAGTACGAGAGAGGCATCGCAAAACCCAGTGAGAATTGAAACGGTCTTAAAACTGTGCGCCCTCCGCGTTCGGCCTTCGGCGCTGCTTCGCAGACCGCGGTGATAAAACACTTGGGTTTTTAGACAGTGTCATCCCGCACTTCCTGATCAAAACGCTCTTCCCCACCCCAATGTTAGGTTTTTCGGAAAAAACCTAATTTTGTTAGGGTAGGGTACTTGCACACCTAACACCGTCTGATTACATTCGTAAGACAACCGAAAGGCGGTAGCGAGATGTATTCAAGCAATACGAACTTGTCACAAATAAAACCAGGCATTTCCGCAAGAATTATGGAGATCGGAGGCGGTCACGGCATCAGGCAGAAATTAAACCTGATGGGAATCTCCGAGGGGCGCATCGTGCGTGTGATCTCCAATAGCAGTGGTCCGGTTACGATCGAGGTCGATAGAAACACGGTTTCGATCGGTCGCGGGATGGCGCGGAAGATCAGGGTTGTCACGGTGTGATAGAATGAAAAAGAAATTATCTGAGATGGATTATAATGAACAGGGCACCGTAACAGGGATCGAGAAAGATCTGCGGAAACGGGTTGCCGGCATGGGCATCAGAGTCGGTAAGGAGCTCAGGATGGTTACGAAACAGCCGATCAAAGGTCCTGTCGATGTGGTTGTCGATGAGGCAGAGACATCACTGGGACTGGACATGGCAGGGAAGATCGTTGTGGAGGTGACGAAATGAAGATTCTTCTGATGGGGCACCCCAACGTCGGCAAAAGCGTCTTTTTCAACCGCCTGACCGGAGCGAACGTCACCGAGTCGAATTATCCCGGAACAACGGTCGATTACACGAAAGGTTGGATGAAGATCGAAGGCGGGGATGTCGAGATCGTGGATGTGCCAGGGACGTTTTCTCTTGACCCGAAGGACAGGGCAGAGGAGGTCGCTGTCGCGATGCTGCACGAGAACAGGGATGCAAAGGTGATCTCGGTAATCGATGCATCCAAGATCGAACGCGGGCTATATCTCGCGATGGAGATCATCGAGGAGGGCTATCCTATGGTGATCGCTCTTAACATGCGGGATGTTGCAGAGGACAAGAACATCGTGATCGATGCTGACAGGTTAGAGCGGATTCTTGGCATTCCTGTGGTTTCGACCGTCGCAATCGCAGGCGAAGGGATCAAAGAACTTGTATCGAGACTTAAAGAGGCGAAACCTGTCAATGTGGATGATATCATCGCAAATGCTGCGAACGCTTCAGATACCACAGGCGCGGCAGACGCAGGAGGTGCGGCATGAAACTGAACACTGGAGAGCGATGGGACCTGATCGACAGGATATCAAAGGAGACCGTGACGTTCGGCGCGTATCGGCACACGCTTAAGGATGCGATCGGGGAACTCACGGTCAAGCCGATGACCGGCATCCCTGTTGCGATCGCGGTTATGTACGGTTTCTGGAGCGTATTCGGTTCGTTTGCAGGATTTTTCACAGACGGATTCTTTGTCAGACTCTTTGATGCGTACTGGCTGCCATGGCTCCAGGAAGTATTCCCGGGGCAGGGTGAGTGGCTATATGCCATCATGGTCGATACAGGCGGAATCGAGAGCGGAGAGTTTGTGCTTTCTAGTAACTGTCTGGAGTCGTTTGGCGTCCTGACATCAGGGCTCTTCGTTGCAATCGGCGTCGTTCTGCCTGCGATAATCATATTCTACCTGATGCTTGCGCTTCTGGAGGATATCGGATACATGCCACGACTCGCTGTTCTTCTCGACACGGTGCTGCACAGGGTCGGTCTGCACGGATATGCGATCGTGCCAACGATCCTCTCGCTCGGGTGCAATGTGCCGGGTGTTACTGCGACAAGAATCCTTGAGACGAAGAAGCAGCGGTTCATCATGATGACGCTCCTTGCCATATTCATCCCCTGCGGTGCACAGATCGGGATCATGCAGGATGTGGTGCCTGATCTGATGGGCTGGATTCTGCTCTATCTGATCATCGGGTACTTCGTCTTCGGTTATATCTTAAACAAGATCGTTCCCGGAAAAGCTCCTGAGTTTCTGATCGATGTGCCGCCGTACCGGAGACCGCTGCTCTCAAATATCGGAAAGAAGGTGGGCGGCAGGGTCAGGGGCTTCTTCGTGGTTGCGATCCCTTTCGTACTGCTCGGCTGCGCTATCGTGGGCGTTCTCTACCAGCTCGGAGTCATCCAGTTCCTGGGTGATACGCTCGCTCCAGTCTTTGTCGGCTGGTTCGGCGTGCCAAAAGAGACTGCAGGTCCGCTCATCGCCGCGTTCCTCAGAAAAGACCTTGCGGTTGCGCAACTTTCCGCAATCACTATGACTCCATATCAGATGATCACAGCCGTCGTGCTCGTCTCGATCTACTTCCCGTGCGTTGCAACGTTTGCGATGATGCTGAAAGAGGGTTGGAAAGAGCTGATTGGATCGCTGGCTGTTCTTGCAGTGGTCGTATTCACTTATGGCGGACTGATACACCTGATAGGGATACTTCTGGGGGTGGCATAGATGGCTGAACAATCAGCCGGTGGAGCGATCTACTTTGCCATACTCGGCATCGTAACAACAGCATTCGGACTTGCAGACCTGCTCGTAACAGCCAGCGGAAGCGAGTTTGCGTACGGAGGGATCCTTGAGATACCGGGCGACATATTCAGAGGCGGCTGGGGCGGGATCATCCTGCTCTTTGCAGGAATCTTCTACCTTTCAGGCATCAGGAACTTTGATGATATCCACCAGTTTGCAAAGGTCGTGATGGCAAGCATCCTGATCTGGGTCGTAGCAGGGTGCGACATCTTTGCGATGATCACGGAATCCATACCGAGCTCTTCAGAAGAGACCGGACCATGGTTCAACACGCTTCCGGACTTTATTGCGGCGTACGCACCGCCTTATGCGCCAGCCGTGCTCTTGCTGCCGTTCTCGCTTGTGGTGATCTATTATATCCGCAAGAGAGCGTCAGGGGAAGAGGGGAGCGGGAATTCATCATGAGCAGAATGGAGGAGGTTCTGTCAAGAATCGAGAACGGAACCACCCTTCGTTCGATCGTCAGGGAGCTTGCCATGAACCGGTCCACGCTCCTGGCGATGATCGAATTTATGGTGGACGAGCAGTATCTGGAGCGGGTAGACATGCAATGCTCCTGCTCGACCTCGAATCTGTGTGAACAGTGTCAGTGCAGCAGCGCTGACACCGATCGCGGGACGGCGATGTATGCATTGACCCCGAAGGGGCTCAGGTTCATTTCATGAATTTTCGTTAACGAAAATGTTAAAGGTAATAGGGTACCCTAATACTAACCATGCTATCCCGAAAAGCCGAAGATTACCTTGAAGCGATCCTCAATATCACGGAAGAGAAGGGACATTCCAGGATAAAGGACATCGCAATTACTCTGGATGTTAGACCGCCAAGCGTTATCGAAATGATGAAAAAACTCGATAAAAAAAAGTTTGTTACCTACCGGAAATATGATGGCGTGACACTGACCGAACGGGGGCGGGAGGTTGCGTCGATCATAAAGGACCGACACGATACCATCAAAGCATTCTTAAAGATCATTAGTGTTCCTGAACAGATTGCAGAGAGGGATGCATGTACAATGGAGCATGAACTGGACTCAATAACGACGAAACAGATCAAAAATCTGGTAAATTTTGTAAAGACCGCGCCAGAGTACCCTCAGTGGCTTGAACATTTTGAAGAGTTCTGCACAACAGGGGAGCATCCATGCGAGGGGAGGGAGCGGGGATCGAAGTAGGAAGATATCCTCGCCCAAAATCGTACATGTTCAATAAGTTGTGGCGATTTACCGCGGAGAGCACTGTCTAAAAATCCGAGTGTTTTATCACCGCGGTCTGCGAAGCAGTACCGAAGGCCGAACGCGGAGGGCGCAGAGGT
>DASC01000009.1 GCA_002503595.1 Candidatus Methanogaster sp. UBA203
TATCGTATGGGTTCCATGGAGTGTGTATCTTCGCCTAACTTCTTATATGTTTCCATTATACTCGACATAAAGTCGGATTTTTGTCGAGTGGGGTCGATAAGTTATCGTACAGTAAACTTTATATATTATAACATCAACAGTAGCCTGCCGCCTTCCTAAAGTACGAGGTGGCGAACACAGGAGAGATGAATCTATGGAAAAAAATAAAACATACTTACTGGCCAGTATCCTCGTGATGCTGGTACTACTGTCGCTCTCGCCACAGGTAGCGGCACAAGAAGAGAGTATCGAATCATTGACGGAATCGGTTGACAGCCTCGGAACAGCCCTGACCTTTGTCTGGCTCTTGCTCTGCGGCGGGCTCGTCTTCCTGATGCATGCCGGTTTCTCGCTCGTTGAAGCCGGGTTCACCCGGGCAAAGAACACGGCGAACATCCTGATGAAGAATCTGATGACGGTCTGCATCGGCGTTCTGATCTACTGGCTTGTCGGCTGGGCGATCATGTACGGCGATGATGTTGGGGGAATCTTCGGGTTCAGCCAGTTCTGCTTAAGCGGCGCCGACAACGCGATCTGGAACGCATGGTTCTTCCAGATGGTCTTTGCAGCGACCGGCGCAACCATCGTCTCAGGTGCTATGGCAGAGCGGACTAACTTCAAGGCGTATCTGGTGTTCACCGGGCTGCTCGTTGCGATCATCTACCCGGTCTACGGACACTGGGTCTGGTCTGGCACTGATCTTGCGCTTCTGACAGGAGACGGGAGCTGGATTGTGCAGATGTGCGGCGCAAGCTTCCATGACTTTGCAGGAAGCGGCGTTGTTCACTCGATCGGCGGATATGCAGCGCTTGCTGGCGTGATTGTTCTTGGTCCAAGGCTTGGCAAGTTCAAGAACGGAAAGCCACAGGTTATTCCGGGTCACAACATCACGTTTGGTTTCCTCGGAGTATTGCTGCTCTGGCTTGGCTGGCTCGGTTTCAACGGCGGCTCAACCCTTGACGGCAGCGACGCCTTCATGAACCTTGCTGTTGCAAACACGTTCCTTGCTGCTGCTGCCGGTGCTGTAGCCGCGATGATCCTCACGTGGGTGAAGACCGGTAAACCTGACCCCTCGCTTACCGCAAACGGCGTCCTTGCAGGGCTTGTCGCAATCACTGCACCATGCGGCTCGGTTGAGAACTGGGCAGCGATTGTAATCGGCATCATCGCCGGTGCGATCGTCTACGCGGGTGTGATGTTTAATGAGGCAGTCCTCAAGGTCGATGACCCGGTCGGTGCAATCGCAGTGCACGGCTACTGCGGCACATGGGGACTTCTCGCAGTTGGGATCTTCTCAGTCGGCATGGGCAACGGAATCCTTGATGGTGCCGTGTATGCGGCAGGTGCACCAGGCTTATTATACGGCGGCGTGAACCAGTTCATTGTCCAGGTCGTAGGCGCACTCGCAGCCATCGTCTGGGCATTTGTGGTAGGCTTGATCGTCTTAAGTTGATCGACGTTGTCATAGGGCTGCGGGTCTCTGAGAAAGAGGAGCTTGAAGGTCTGGACATCACAGAACACGGAATACGGGCATACCCCGAGTACATAACCGAATAAGGTGAGAGGTGAACAAGATGGCTGAAATGAGCGAAATGAGAAAGGTAGAGGCGATAATACGCCCGATGAAGCTCGAAGAGGTGAAATCCGCTCTGGCTGATGCCGGATTCGTGAGCATGACCGTGATCGATGTCAGGGGACGCGGACAGCAGAAAGGACTCGTCCAGCAATGGCGCGGACGCGAGTACTGCGTCGATCTGCTCCCGAAGACCAGAGTCGAGGTCGTGGTACCCGAGCGGGACGTGGATCAGGTGGTGGAGTTGATCCGGAATACGGCTGCAACCGGTAATATCGGAGATGGCAAGATCTTCGTGATACCGGTCGAGCGCACGATACGTATCCGGACCGGGGAAGAGGATGACGAGGCTCTATAGAGCCTCTTTGTCTTCTTTTTTTGGGGTATTGGTGGTAACCGGGGGTTTTGGATGCGGCAACTTCTTGAAGGTTTAAGTATATCCCGGGTTTTGGAAGTATCTCGCAATGCTTGCTCTCTGGAAAAAGATGCTTGTCAATTCCTATAAAAAATGACTTTGAACTGCTCATTATCCTTCTCTTCAATAAAATCGACCGTTATCCCCACATTTTTGCATTCACAGAGGATTCTCCGGACGCCAGTTCCAATCCCCCGATAGGGTATCCCTTCAATATCTTTAAGCATGGAAACCAGGATCGGATTGCGTTCTATGTGAACTCCCATCTTTATGGATTCCACATTGACTGTATTGGGTAAAGCTCCCGGACTTATGATCTCAACGCGATTGTCAAAAATAAAGATGCGTATATTGCTGGAAATAAAATAATTGCGGTGAACGATTGCATTGATGAGGGCTTCTTCTAAGGCTATTTGTGGAATTTCAAGAATGCCAGTTGTGTTAAAGTGCTGTTCTTTCTGTGTCCATCGAAGATTATTTATCAAAAATGACCTGCTGGCTTCAAATATTTTAG
>DASC01000165.1 GCA_002503595.1 Candidatus Methanogaster sp. UBA203
GGTAATTTTAAATATCCCAGGGACATCTTTTCGTTTCCACTTCGAGGGATGGACTCAAATTCCACATCTTTTGTAAAATTGACAATAATATTATTGGCAAAGAATCCATCTTTCATAATGAATTCATCAATCTGTTTTAATTTGCCTTTATTCAGCATTCTCTGATATGCATTTTCATCCATACTTTCGTCTTTCTTAATTGGACTTCTGTGGTGGACATAGGCGATCTTTAACAGTTTTTCTGGCTCTATCATAAAGTTATAATACGATTTCCCACCCACTTTACCTTTTATTGCGGGTACCGATTGAATAAATTCGGGAATCTCATCACCACTATGCAACTTCGCAAAAAGCTGATATTTGGTAGAAAAACCAATAATCTTACTTAAATTTGTAAAATATCTTATCTCATCATCTTTCCAGATGATTATATCTGCTCCTTTTGCATCCGCTTCATCATTCTCACTTACCGTTATATTTTTTGTGCAAATCAAAAAAGTTATCCGTATGTCTTTTTGTTCGTAATGTTCACGAATCGCTCTTGTTATTCTATTTTTAAGGTCTTTTATCTCAGCAATATCTTTTGCTAAAGTCTTCGGTCCAAGCATCTCTTTTGCTTTGCACTCGATCACGAAAACGTCTTTTTCAGCCTTCGCAAACACATCAATCTGTTTTCTTTTCTTTCTTTCAGCACCACGAGACATAATGTCAATTCTTAATTTGCCTTTATTCAGTTCGGTAAACCCCATATCCTTGAATAATAGCCAGACTTCATCCTCAAACCGATCTCCAATGCTTTTCTTTTTATGAAGGTCAGAGTTACCATTTTTAAACCTGCTTTTTACCCCATAACCTTTATTTAGATATTTTCCTTCTTCGTCCGTTGAAACTTTTATCTCAATACAATCCTTTTTTCGCAATCTTATTTCTTTAGAAAAATCTTTGTCATCTTTGGTTATTAAGGGGTGAATAAGGCTATGACCACTCATGACTAATATAATTGTTCTTTAGTGATATAAACGTTTCTTCGTCCAAAAAGATATTACTACCCTTAAGTCACAGACCTCGGATTGGGAAATCCGCAACCCTCAGCGACGATGCTCAGGAATTATACCACCCCCAAGCCCCCCAGCATCTTAATCCATACGCAAGCCATGAATCAGCAAAAAAAGCTGACCTCACCCTCACACAACCCTCGTCGAAAACCCATACTTCAACGGATCTTCCGGCTCCAGAATTACCCGAGATATCGCGGTCACATAGGCATTCCCATAGATCTCCGGAATCACTGCCCTGTAGCCCCCTACCCTCGCAGAACTCAAAATCCTCCCTTCAAACACCGTCCCTATCACGCTCTCGTGAAGCAGCAGATCCCCGATGTCCATGGTCCCATTAGCATACAGGCAAGCCATCCTGGCAGCAGTACCTGTTCCGCATGGAGACCTATCGAATTCTCCATCTCCAAATATCGTAACCTCCCGATAATGCAGATTCTCATGCCCGGTTTTCTCATATATCATCGTCAGATCAACTCCTTTGATGTATGGATTTTCCGGATGGATGGTCTCCTCAAGCCCGTTAACCTCGTCCCTTATCTTGAGTCCAAGTTCTATCAGTCTTCTAATGTTCTTCATCTCCACTCTGATGCCCAGGCTCTCAGCATCGACTATTGCAAAGAAGTTGCCTCCAAATGCTATGTCAACCGACACCGCTCCCACACCCCCAAGCTCAATACTCATATTCTTAACGAAGAAGGATGGAGGTTCTACAACCGATATCTTCTCTATCACAGAATCCTTGACATGTAGCCTGACATTCACGATTCCTGCAACCGTCTCATACGATATCTCTGTCTCTGGCTCCTCCATCCGGATATATCCCAGTTTCGAAAGCGCGCCCGCAACCCCAATCGTTGCATGTCCGCACATATACATGTACCCAAGCGTGTTCATGAAGATGAGCGAAAATTCTGCTCTTTTATCGATCGGGGGCAGGACTATGGCTCCAAACGAGTCCATACTGCCTCTGGGCTCAAACAGGACACATGTCCTTATCCAATCCATCTTCTCCTTGATATATTCCAATCTCTCGATCATGCTATCGCAATTTACCGGAGGAAATCCTCCGATGACTATTCTGGTCGGCTCTCCTCCGGTATGCGTATCCACCACAAAGAGGACTCTCTCGGTTCTCATAACGTCGCCGCACTCCTCAGATATTCCATAACAAGCCTTATCGCCCTCTCTATAGCAATATCCATCTGCTCAGGAACCATATCGTCATTATCCAATCGTTCACCGATGATGCCTGTCACACAGGCTGTGGGGATATCAAACAGTCTCCCCATTATAAAAAGCAACGAGCATTCCATCTCCATGTTTACCGCACCCAACCTGCTCCAATAATCCACAGCATCCCTGTATCTGATCTCACCGGGCTGGTATCCACGAAATCCATCCTTTCTGCCCTGACCTGTATAAAATGTTGCCGTAGAAACGGTAATCCCACTCACATAAGGAATCTCAAGTCTTTCCGCCGTTTGAATCAGTTCATAAGTCATCCTGATATCAGGGACGGCTGGGTATTCTAAATCAGGAATAATCTGAGAAGATGCCCCGTCCAGTCTCACCGCACCCTCTGAGATGGCAACCTTGCCTGCCGATGCTTCCTTGCTCAAACCGCCGCATGTGCCAACACGAATCACTCCTTTTAACACAGGCATGCTCTTGAATGCCTCGTCCAGCATTATTGAAAGCCCTGGTCCACCTATTCCATGTGAGATTACTGCTACCTTCGTATTCTGCAACATCCCAACCCATGTTCTGTATTCGCGATTGTTACCGATCATCTCAGGACTATCCAGATGAGAGGCGATCTTATCGGTTCTGCCCGGGTCTCCAGATATGATCAACCATTGAGTATCGCTTACAAGATTCTGATTGATAGCTAGATGGTATGTATTTCGCATTTCACGCCTCGGGTTCGTTTACAAAGGCACGCTTCCTTCCATGCGGGTATTCATGGGGATGCCAGAGGGGTGGCCCATCCCAGTCCGGATAGGGATTGTGTGCCCCGAGCTCTTCAGCCACGTATCTCAATCCCAGGCGCTCAAGCCGCTTCCGAGTCGGGACTCCGGTCTCAGGGTCGTAGCCGTGCACCCTGTAATAATCGGTAAGCATCTCTGCATGCTTCTCAAGCTCCTCTTTCTCTTGCCTGGTTCCTTTCACCACCGGCTTCTGCGGCAGCCGGTCATGCTTCCTCGTTATCCCCTGCCTGATATTGAATGCCCTTTCCAGGATGTAGATCCTGTCTGCGGCTTCCTCCAGCCTGTAGGCGTCAAATTCGAAGCCGGTTGCTGCTGTCAGCAGTTTTGCCAGTCCATCCCAAAGCGGGTACTTCCACACGAGCGGCACGGCACAGACCCAGCTGTTGACGGCCCCTTTGCAGCGCCCTATCGAATCCGTAAGCGTCGTGGCTCTTTCAGAGATGGTGATGCCCCCTACCGGATCTTGCGATATCTGGGGAAACCTACCTGTATTTACGAGTATCCGGAAGAAATCAGGATCGTTCTCGCCGTATGCCCAGCTCCTCCCCATGAGGTGATCGGCGCCCCTGGTCGAGGTCGCATGGGCAAGGGCAAAAAGTCCTGGAGGGTGGGTGCCCCGGCTGAGCCCCTTGACATGATAGCAGTAATCCATCGCTCCTCTGCCGATGATCTTTGCGAAGCTATACATTCCCTCGGCTACCAGATTGCCGAACCCCTCTCTCAGCGCGATTCGATGGATCAGTTCGATCTGGGAATCCGCGTCTTCCCAGTCCAGCGACAGCCCGCCTGTGTCCTCCTTGGTGATGATACCCCGGCTGTAGAGGTCCTTTGCGAAGGCGATCGCATTACCGAGTCCTATCACATCCATTCCATAAGCATCGGCGAGGTTTCCCATCTCCATTATGGCAATGGGGTCCTGGATGCCGCAGTTGGTGCCCAGGCTGGCAATGCACTCGAACTCAAGGGCAGAGCCCTCTTCTCCTGCACGCCTGCCTGCCGGGATCCTGTAGACATCCTTGCACCTGACAGGGCAGTCATAGCAACCCGCCCTCCCTATCTCGTATTTCTTCCAGCCCTCGGGCGCCAAAGCCGCGGGAATTTCATCGGCAGAGAGCTTTTTCTGGAAGTACCTGTAGCCTGGCCGCCAGTGCATCATGCCGATGTGTGTGCCGTACACGGCAATGACCTCATGTTGGAGGTGGTCTTTCAAAAAGAACTCTCTGTCATCCTGTGCCAGTTGCTCGAACTCTTCGGGCCTGGCCAGTTCCACCTTGCCAGTGCCTCTGACTGCTATCACCTTTAAATTCTTCGAGCCCCACACAGCTCCGCTTCCAGTGGCAGCAGAAGCATATTTGTCAACAATGGTGGACGCGAATCGGACCAGGTTTTCTCCGGCAGGACCGATACATGCCACGCTGATTTGTTCCCCATGCCTTTTGTGAAGCACGTCTGCGATTTCCCGGGTCGTTTTGCCCCATAAGTCCGAGGCATCCCTCAGTTCGACGTTCCCGTCGTCTATCCAGAGGTACTTCGGGCTGCTCGCCCTTCCGGTTATCACAATCTGGTCATAGCCTGCCAGCTTCAAAAACGCAGCGAAGGAGCCCCCGGCGTTTCCATCACCCAGGATGCCGCTGCAGGGTGAAAGGGTGCTGACCTCGATCCTGCTTGTCATGCACAGAGGTGTGCCTGTGAGAGGACCAGGAGCAAGGCAAAGGACGTTTTCTGGACTTAAGGGGTCGATTCCAGGCTTCACCTTATCGAAGAGCGTCTTTGAGTTTAACCCTCTGCCGCCTATGAAATTTCTCGCAATCGACTCGTTCAGCGGCTGCTTTGTGATCTTTTCCTTCGTTAGGTCTACCCTCAGGATGGTTCCTCTCCAGCCGTACATCTTTTTCCGCCTCTTCTTGTGTTCATGCGAGCGACGAGCGTCGCAGACTCTACAAATAACAGCCATTCGTCACCTCGTGAGGTAGTAATGAGCAGCATTTTAGATAACGTTTTCGGCGTATGCGAAGTTGTGCCGAATGACAAGGGGCGGAGCCGGAGTATATGCTGTGTTATGTCCGTAGCTCCTTGATAATAACGAGCTTCAAAAACAGCAGTATCGGACCGCCACATCCAGGTGGATTAGCGCCTTGCTGCGGTTGATCTAGCTACCTAGCCACCGCATCTGCAATCACATTCAACAGACGAAGACCGATTTGAAGTGTCTTGCTATCTTCATCGTACTCAGGGTTATAGCCGGTAAGAGCTGCTGCCTTTATCTGAAAACGTTCGGTAATCATCTGTACCACTTGCTCCACTTCGTTTGAAGAAAGTCCGTTTGGAGATCTGAAATCAACGCCAGGAGATTCCTGTGGATCGAGTACATCGATGTCAATATGGAGATAAACCTCACGGACTTGTGATTGAAGTTCAGTAAGCTTTGGAAGAAGACTCGCCATCAGCCCAGCTTTCTTCAGTTCATCAGCGGCAACTACATGGATCTTGGAGTTTTCAAGATGCTCACGTTCTTGTGGATCCAGATCGCGCACACCAACAAGAAGAGTACGGGACTCCGGGATAGGACTGCGGTTTCCAATTAGTGTCCAGAGGTCTTTGTAACACTGACCAGTTGCAATTGCCAGTGGCATTCCGTCAAAATAGCCACTGGGACTTGTTTCGGGTGTATTGAAGTCACCGTGGGCATCGAACCAAATGATCCCGATCTGAGAGGAATCAAGACCCGCAAGTGTGCCAAGACAGGTGTTGCAATTCCCGCCGAGTACCAGCGGGAAGTACCCAAGAGCGATAGCGCTCTTGACACATCTTGCAAGACGAGTGTTAATCTCAACAATCGCGCTCAGCTCATCCTCAAACGGATCGCTGCGCTGAATGGTCTCGACCTTGACCTCAAAACCTCGGTCTAACAGATTGCGATCCGCACCCGCTTGCATATAACGGACCGGACCCATCCCCATTCCGACACATTCCTGCCCTAAATGATATGGTACTTGGATAAGACTGATCCTCATTGTCTGGTTACCTCCTAACTCCTGCAAATAGAGCTATGGCACATAACGGTCACGCTCATATCTGAAGTCCCAACCAGGGATTTCTATTACCACTTCTTTAACTATAACTCGTTTTCTCTGGACCATTATAATCAATTGTTTTTTGTTTTTCTTTTAATCTAAAAATAGGGCGTCTTACCGAATCCAAGGCTACGCTAGCTTTTATTGTTGCCTCCTTCAACCAGAAAGAAATGTCAGCATTTTTATGTCTGTACTCAGGCACCAAGCCTGCTTCTGCCCTGAATATGACCAATGGCTTATCATTAATGAATTTTTCAAAACGATGAACCGCAAAATATCCTATTATTTCTTTCTTTGTTTTATTGCGATATATAAATATTTTTGTAACGTCAGCAGGAGAATTAACCACGTAATGGTCAAATTCCTTTTCATCGATGCCTCTAAAAATACGTTTATGCACTTCATATAAACTTTCGCTGAGCCTTTGCCGTGCCTCATGTGTTAGCCTGGAAGGATAAATTGCTTCAGCACTGACTTCTTCTGGCATCTATAATACCCCTTAACGTGAGTTATATTGGTTGATTTCGAAGTATGCCTGTTCGTATATAAACTTTTCTTGCGACAAGCATCGGAAATGGCATGTTCACTGAAAATTCCGCTTTGAACCTGGTGAGCACCAGATACTGGCATGTTTTTCCAGCGCCGTCATGCGCATCCCCTCCTCGATCACACCGCTGATTAGCAACAAGTCTAATATTTATGGAGAGCTCTACTTGACCAGGACAAATGCCACCATCACCAGACCAGGCTGATCCGAAGGATGATTATGTGCTATCCGAAATAACTCGAGCTAACGACCATAAGGAGTATTAAACATGTCTACATCCAGCAGCAGAAACAGCGTGGCCATCATCGGGGCAGGTCTCGTCGGCGGCGCCATACTCAGGGAGCTGGTGCTTGGGTGGCGCGGACACAGAGAGCCTGCCCACCAGTATACTCAACTCCGTGCCGCTCAGCATCCAGAGATCGAGACAATTTATATCACAGCGCGCAGCGAACCCAAGCTGATCCACCAGTTACAGAAGACAAAGGACTTTCTTAGCCAGGAGGATGGTGTCAGTGTGGAACAGGATGGCCCTCTGAAGTTAGCCATCGGCTACGATACCCATCGTCTGTTGATAGAAGCGGAGCCTCTCGACATCCTTCCGAAGGACCTGACAGCCTCTACTATAGATGACGAGAGGTTTAGAAGAGCGTCGTCCCTGTACTCCTATCTTGCCATCAAGCGACCGAAGACCCTGATCATCGGGGTAAATATAGCCACTATGGCATCCCAGCTGGAGGATATTCAGAACCTGGTGCTTGACTGGACCCTCACCACCTTGAAACAGGCGGCTGACGAGTTTTGCATAGAGACGGTAGCCATCATAGGAACCACCGCGTTAGGAGGGCAAGGCACCAACATGGTTTGGAGCCACCAAAGCTCGCAAGAGATGGATGCCAGTTTAGTGAATAAGATTCTGGCTGCCTACGGCATGTTGGGGATACTGGACAGAATCCATTGGGACACTGACTCCCATTCTCGCTGGATTTTTCTCATGCCGGGCAGCTTGTTGGGATATGACTACCTTGATTTTGGTCAGGCCAGATACTTCTCGGTTCCAGAAAGGTTGCCCAAAGAAGTTAAAGAGGTCGTTCGTAGCAGTGGCTTGAGTGTTCCATTATATGATCCTGTGGAAGTCGACCTGGCATCCCTGTCCGACGAGATGATTCTATGGGAAAAACGAAGAATAAAAGAGGCATTTCTCTCTGGAGCCAAAATAAAGTGTGGTGAATCAGGAGTATTTTCACCACTCCAATTCGCTTGCATCTCCCATGCCTTCCAGATGGGTTTTAACACAGATGTGTATATTGCCAGGATACTGATGGATGAGTTGATCGGGAAACCCACCGGCTATAACCAGATCCCATTGGGGTCAGGCAAGGTAATAGAACCCACAGCCCAGGGCCAAATTGAGCGGGATTTAGCCGTGAGAAGGCTGGCTGAACTGGAGCTTGAGAAGGGCACTCGATCCCCACCGGTCTACCCGGCTCTGGGGTCTCCCCGGGCTCAAAAAGAGATTGTCCTGGCCGATCTTCTCTACCGATTACTAACGGATCGCTCTGAGGAGCCGACACTTCAACAAATAGCCGGGTACGATCCAAGGACTCTCGCGAATGATCTATGGAACCACCTGCAAAATCATCCACAACTTTTTGCCGAGATTGCCGCTGTGATACCGGTCATATCGCCTCGTGGACAGATATACACAGGACCACACGTGATGTATTTGAACATGGGAGTCACCCGTACCTCAGATTTGGCTGAATTGACCGATAAGAAACGATTCCAGGATTTCGCGGCGTTGGGAGCGGTTGACTTGAGGCATGTGAGAGATCAGGTGGTTCGTGGGCTTAGGGTGTATGAAACAGGCGTAGAAGTATTGATAAAGCGTGCCCAACTCATCCTGGATAGATATGCTGATGCTTTTCCATTGACCGTTATCGATCGATACGGTAGCACCATCAATCCGCGCATCAGGCACTGGAAGATGCTTACATCAGAATCAAAGACGACGTTTGATCCCGTTTTCTTTATCGTTCAATTTCTGGGCGGTGAACGTCCCTATCAGTAGCAGAATGAGCCACCAGGCATTCCGCCAAGACATTGCGGATACCGCAGCATGATGTGAACGCCGAGCATTGTCATTATCCTGGCAGGAATGTTTTGGTGCGCAAGGTATCCCGCGAATCCTCATGGTATGTGTGTCGGTGTTTGAGGTCGAGAAGATAGTTGGAGCACTGCGGATGATGTAGTTGGCTTCGCCTGATCTCGATGATGGCCGGTGTCTGGTTTCGGTCGATTGTGCCTGATCGTGTCTGTTTTCCCGCGCAGTTCTGCGCATCCCTCTTCGGTCACGCACGATCCTGTCGGCTATGTCAGACTCTGCACAAGCGATTCGCAGAGTCTGACCATCACGCAAGTCTGTATGCGCTGATTGCATTGATAGTCTTGAACCGCACATGCATCTTTTCTGGAGGCCTTAACTGATATCTTCTCTATCACAGAATCTTTAGCAAATAGCCTGACATTTACAATTCCTGCAACTGTCTCATACGATATCTCTGTCTCTGGCTCCTCCATCCGGATATATCCCAGTTCCGCAAGCACTTTGGCAACCCCAATCATTGCATGTCCACACATATACATATACCCCATCCTGTTCATGAAGATGAGCGAAAATTCTGCTCTTTTATCGATCTGGGGCAGAACTATAGCTCCAAACGAGTCCGTACTGCCCCCGGGCTCAAACAAGACGCATGTCCTTATCCAATCCATCTTCTCCTTGATATACTCCAATCTCTCGATCATGCTATCGCAATTTACACATACACCACATTGATCCGTCAGTGGCTGGATTAATGAAACATCTGAAGGATGATTACCCGTATCTCTTCTCTCTTGCAATGAGAACAAACCCATTTGATCCGGATGCATCGCCGATAGTGAGATGATAGATGATATGATGAATGATTTCGGATTACCCCACGACCGATACCATTATATCAGTACAGGATAGTTTTTCCATGTTATGCCGCGACGATCCCGGGAGCCTGAAAACGTGGAGTATCATCAGCAGCCCCCAATCGGACAGGAATAAAACCGGAGGCGAGAACAA
>DASC01000152.1:0-2997 GCA_002503595.1 Candidatus Methanogaster sp. UBA203
ACGCTTGATAACGCGATAACGGCACGGTTGAAACGTGGCGACAAGCACTTTGAGGTGATGGTCGATCCTGAACTTGCACTGTCGCTTCGCAAGGGCGAGGATGTGGATATAGCTGCCATGCTTGCTGTGGAGGATGTCTTTGAGAACGCAAGCCGCGGCGATCACCCGAGTAAGGAGAGCGTGGAAGGGACATTCGAGACAACCGACATCTTTGTGATCGCCGAGCATATCGTGAAGCATGGAGAACTGCATCTCACAAAGGAGCAGCGGAAGCAGATCATCGAGGATAAGCGCAGGCAGGTGGTAAGCATCATTACACAGGGTGCGTTTAATCCGCAGACGAAGGCACCGCACCCGGTCTCGAGGATTGAGAAGGCGATGGAGGAGGCTGGTGTCCATATCGATCCGATGAAGGGCATCGATGAACTGGTCAACAAGACGATGGATGCGATACGTCCAATCATCCCGATCAGGTTCGATACCGTTGAGGTCGCTGTCAGGATTCCGGCAGATTACGCTGCAAAATCGTATGGAGAGGTCATGGGTTTTGGCGAACTGGTAAAAGAGGAGTGGCAGTCTGACGGGTCGTGGATTGGTGTTGTTAAGATTCCTGCAGGCATCCAGCTTGATTTTTACGGTCTTGTGAACCGCCTCTCGAAGGGCAGCGCTGAAACCAAACTTTTGAAATAGATTAGGTAATGATATGGAAAGAAAGATTGTGATTCCAGGGGACGTGGTGTCTGACAACATAAAGATGTCGGGCAGCGGCACGTACGTTCATGGTGACGAGGTGCGTGCCTCGGTCTACGGACTCCTGAATATAGGAGAACGGTATATCAGTGTGATCCCGCTTGCAGGCAAGTACATTCCACATGCCAGCGACCGGGTGATAGGGATTATCACAGAGGTTGTATATTCAAACTGGATCGTTGACATCAACTCGCCGTACGAGGGGTTGCTGCACATATCCCAGTATCCGCGACGGATCGATGCCGAAAACATGAGCAGATATCTCAAGGTCGGGGACTCTATATTAACGATGGTCGCGTCTGTGGATGCTGGCATGAAAGTAGAACTTACGCTTCGAGAGAAGGAACTCAGGGTTCTATCCAATGGTCGCATCGTTATGATCAATCCGACAAAGATGCCGCGTGTGATCGGCCGTAACGGATCGATGATCCGGCTGCTGAAGAGCGAGATAGGATGCAACATGTTTGTCGGGCAGAACGGGCGGATATGGATCAATGGAAGCGATGATTGCGTCGATCTGGCAATCCAGACGGTCAGATATATCGAAGACAATGCGCACACACCGGGGCTGACCGAGCGTGTGCAGGCATTCTTAAAAGCAAAGGAGAAGACGAGGTATGGTAGAGTGCATGAAAGTCGAAATGATGAGGAGTAATAATGAGTGAAAAACCAGAACATTTTATTGTAGATGGAAAGCGGCTCGATGGACGGAGCGTTAACGAGTTGCGACCGGTCAAAATCGAACTCAGTCCACTTGATCGGGCTGATGGGTCCTGCTACCTTGAATGGGGACGTAATAAGATCATGGCTGCGGTGTATGGTCCAAGAGAGCTCCATCCGAGACACAGGCAAAATATGACCAAGGCGGTCGTGCAGTACAGGTATAACATGGCTGCATTCTCAGTGGATGAGCGGATAAGGCCAGGTCATAGCAGAAGAAGCATAGAGATCTCGAAGGTGGGTAGGGACGCATTCGAATATGTGATATTCACAAAGTTTTTCCCGAAGACCGCGATCGATATATTCATAGAGGTGTTGCAGGCAGATGCCGGTACCAGAACCGCGGGCATCAATGCGGCATCACTGGCGCTTGCGGATGCAGGCATCCCGATGAGAGGTCTTGTCAGTGCATGTGCCGTCGGGAAGGTAGACGGTGAGATCGTGCTCGATCTGATGAAAGAAGAGGATAACTTCGGAGAGGCAGATGTGCCGATCGCCATGACTGCCGGCGGGAAGATCACGCATCTTCAGATGGACGGAAACCTGACAAAAGAGGAGTTTTACGAGGCACTCAAACTGGCTAAAATCGGATGCGATAAGGTATACAAGTTACAGCGTCAGGCACTTATAGAGAAGTACAGCAAGGAATGTGCCGGGAATGGGGAAGACGCCAGCCCCGAGCCGGAAGGTGATGCAGATGAGTGACGATGTGATGGCAGAGATCCACCGTGATTACCTCTTCAATCTAGTACTCAAGGGTGAGCGGGATGACGGACGTGCGTTCGATGAATTTCGAGACATATCCATCGAGACCGGCGTCGCAGGGATGGCAGAGGGTTCTGCTCTTGTGACGCTTGGGGATACGCAGATCTTAGTCGGTATAAAGATCCAGCCGGGTGAGCCGTTTCCTGACACGCCGGACGTGGGTGTGCTCATCACCAATACCGAACTGATCCCGATGGCGTCCCCTGAATACGAGGCAGGTCCTCCGAGAGAAGCTGCGATAGAGATTGCAAGAGTCGTGGATCGCGGTATCCGGGAGTCAAAAGCGATCGATCTCGAAAAACTCTGCATGGTCAAAGGCGAGAAGGTCTGGATCATATTCATCGACATCCATGTGCTGAATAACGGCGGCAACATCATCGATGCAGCATCCATTGGCAGCATCGCTGCACTGCTCAACACAACACTGCCCGCGGAAAGATACGGTCTCGGGGAGGATTCGCCGCTTCCGGTGAGGGATATTCCTGTTGCGGTCACTGCGATTGAGTTTGGCGGAGAACTGCTTCTCGATCCATCGCTTGAGGAAGGGAAGCTGGCAGGAACCGTGTTCACAGTCATCACCAACTCCGATGGCAGCATCTCCGGGATGCAGAAGAGTGGTATAGAGCCGCTCACCATCGAGCAGGCCATGAGAGTGGTCGATATGGCAGGGACTGCGGCAGCCAAGATACGGGAAAAATTCTTGGAGGTCTGAATAAATGGTAAAGCACGATTTTTTAGAAAAAAATCGAGTAAAAGTGTCCG
>DASC01000152.1:3028-9583 GCA_002503595.1 Candidatus Methanogaster sp. UBA203
CATTCCGCTACGCTCCAGTCGGACTTACGGAGGTTTGAATAAATGGTAAAGCATACTAAAGGATGGAAAACGAGGTCCGCAGGCAGATTCGGTGTGCGGTATGGTAGGAACATCAGAAAGCGTGTCGCGGATATCGAAGAGAAGATGCATGAAAAGCATAAATGCACCCAGTGCGGGTTTTCGTCTGTGCGCCGCATCGGCACCGGAATCTGGAAGTGCAAAAAATGCGGGCACACATTCGCAGGCGGCACGTATCTTCCGAGCACGTCGATCGGGAAGACCGTTTCACGGTCTGTGAAGCGTGCTATCGAGCAGAAAGCGCGAGATGCGGCGATGGAGGTCTGATGGGCTACCGATGCGTCAACTGCAAGCAGCCTGTTGAGATCGACTATGAATACCGCGGTGTCAGGTGCCCATACTGCGGGCACCGCATCCTTGTGAAGGAACGGCCTGTGCGGATCAAGCGGGTTCCTGCCGAGTAATTTTTTTAAAAAAAATCGAGTAAAAGAATGGACAGAGCAGAGTTCAGTTTCGATTTCGGCGAGTGTGCGTCCACGATATACCGTGCGCTGCTGCCAGAGACCAGAGAAGCGTTTCCGAGGAGCCGGGCAGCACTGTCAGTGGATGGCGGAATGTTGTATCTCACCGTAGATGCCGGGGGTATCACTGCTCTGCGTGCCGCACTGAACACATGGCTCAGGCTGATCAAGGTTGCGTGCGAGATGGCAGAAATCCGGCACGGTCTGAAAATCAAGTGATTTATCACCGCAGAGGGCGCAGAGGATCGGTTTAAAACTCTGTGCAGAAAAAGCGACATTGCCAGAAATTCGAACCGTAAATGAGGAAGATGAAGATGGGTTCAATGAAAGCTCACCGCGCTCTTAAAAAAGCAGGGATCGATTTCGTGACGAGCGTTCCCTGCGTCAATTTAGGAGGTCTGCTCGATCTGCTCGAATCCGATCCCGGGATTGTGCATATTCCGGTAACAAGAGAAGAGGAAGGTGTCGGGATGTGTGCTGGCGCATACCTTGGAGGTGCGAACCCTGCGATCGTTATGCAAAACTCGGGTCTTGGAAACAGCATCAATGCGCTCGCATCGTTAAGTCTGCTCTACAGGATGCCTTTGCTCATGGTCCTCAGCCACAGGGGCGATCTCGGCGAGCAGATATCAGCGCAGGTGCCGATGGGGCAGCTAACGCCCGGACTGCTCGATAATCTTGGAATACCATGGTACTCGCCCGCTCCTTCTGAGGCTGACCGGGTAATTCCGGGCGCATGGACGCTTGCAAAGACAGCAGGGCTGCCTGTCGCGATTCTACTTGGTGAATCGTTCTGGGTTTGAGACTCTTGATGTTGATTTTATCGTGAATGCCAAGTTTGGACGGATGGCACGAATCGAGTAAATCGGCGAAAAACACTCTGATTTTCAGACAGTGCCTCACTTATGCATGGATCCGAATATGCTTAAGTATCCTACGGAATTTTTTCGAATAAATCGTGCGCTGAACAGATAATCCGAATCTGTGTTCATCTGCGTTAATCTGTGGCTGATAAAAGTTTTTAGCCACGGATGCACACTGATTACACTGATTTTATCCACAAATAAACAATGACCGGTTCATGGAATCTTCTGCAACACTATAGTGGCATGACAACGCCTATCGGTTTTCATCACTACCCAACCACGATCCCGTCATCAGTGATCCGATAACCTGCCGACTCCTGCCTGAGTCCAGCCATCGCCTCGACGGTGATCGTCTCGGAATCGAGGTGAATGATGTTATCCACGCTCGCTTTCAGCATCGTCTCGATCTCGGTCTCTGCTGTACCCTCTGTGTATGTGATGACACCGGTTCCGCCTGCCATCTTGATCCGCATGATGTAGGACTTGAGCACCCTGATGACAAGGATTGGTGAGTTAAACGCAAATAGCGTGGTCGATGAGTCCAGGATCGACCTGAACTGCTGCGTCTGCTGGTAGATATACTGCAACTGCTGGATGACCTTGCTTGCGATGTCGGTCGGATTCTGCGGGGACGATACTACCATGTTCTTGGTCTCCTTCTGCATAGCGCCAACCGATCCTGATGCCGTATCGATCACATACAGCTTCTTATCCCTGATGTACTCACTGATGAACCAGTCAAAAGCCATCATCTGCTGTTCGAGCTGGGACTGGGTATAATCGGTCATCAGATACGAGCAGAGATCGCCATCTGCTACCGCCTGACGCAGAAACTGGTAACATAATATGGACTTTCCGGTCTTTGGCGGACCATAGACGAGAGTCATCGTATTCTCTGGCAGTCCGCCGGTCAGTTCATCAAGTCCGGCGATCCCGGACGCTATTTTTGGAATCATATCTCGTATATGAGGCTGAAAAGAGTATCCAGAGCCTCACTGAGCCCCTGTTCATCTGTTGCCGAGACCGGAACGATCGGAATCTCCTCCCAGAGCGACATCTTCTTCTTGATCTCGTCAGGCGACAAGGCATTCGGAAGGTCCTGCTTGTTGGCGATGATCACCTTTGGTATCGCCTCTGTGCGGCACATCCTGATCATCTCCTTTGCCCGCACAAACGTCTCAGGCTTCGTCGAGTCGATCACGATAAAAGTGCCGATCGCCTCCCTCCCGAGCGGTTCAAGCAGGAGATCGAACCGCTCCTGACCCGGAGTTCCGAATACGTCGGCAGAGAATCCCTTGTAGTCGAGATGCCCGATATCAAGCCCGACAGTTGTTGGGAATAGTTCAAAGGTCTGCCGCTCCACTGAAACGGTATCCGGAGCGATCGCGTGGGTAAATGTCGTCTTTCCGGCGTTGTACGGTCCGGTCACCAGCAGTTTCGGGATGAAGACCCGGACGCCGCCCGGCTCCAGAACCTCGAAGAATATCTTCGTCCCTGATGCCTCGATCCAGTTCGATTTCGTGACCGCAAAGACCTGCCGGTAGACCACCTTCTCTTCAACACTGAAGAGTTTGACCTCGCAGTCAACGATTCCGGACAGTCTTCCAAGCATCACTTTTTCGTAGTTCCATCTCGTGAAGAGGTAGATCATGTTCACATCGTTTGATCGTGCCACCTCGTTTAACCCTTCGATCATATCGAATGTCTGGTCAACACCGATGGAATCGAGAAGCGTTGCAACATCCTCGATAACAGCAGTTCCCCCGGCGATGTCAGCGATCGCTTCTGCCACCACCTTCTCGCTCTCTTTAAAATCATCGATCTCGTATTTGCCGATCGCTGGTATCCCCATCATCGGGGAGATGGAATCGACAAAGAATGTCTGACCCGAGTCGAGAGATGACCGCAGATCCCAGCCGTACCTGTGGAATACGTGCTCGATCTCGACCGGTGTTCTCGTGTTTGTGTATATGAAACTGATGTCCCCATCGTTTCTCATGCGCTCCGCGATAATCTGGCATCCGAAGACCTCGGATGCGACGCCCGGCATCGCGGTAAACAGCATCGATGTGCCGGCAGGCATTCCGCCGCCGAGCATCTCGTCTAGCATCGGGATGTAGGTCTTACGTCTGCCCTCGGTCTCTGCCGCCATGTTTAGACCTCTTCGAGGATCTCCTGCACCTGCTTAGCCCTCACTTCGATCTCCATCATGATCAGCCCGAGTTGCGCGCCGGAGTCTGCCAGTGCGATTAGAATCGCCTTCTCGCCAGCTGGCTGGAGCAGTATCGTACCCTGCTCGGTCTTTACGTGGATATCGCTCACACTGCCAGTTCCCATCTGGGTGCTTGCAGTCTCGGCGCTCGCCATGATCGTGGAGCAGAGCGCGGCAACGATCCGCTCGTTCATCTCAGGCGGCATGAGCGCCGTGATCAGTAATCCCTCCTTGGAGACGATGCCAGCCGCCTTGATCTGTCCGACTTCCCCGAATCTGGCAAGGATCGTGTCCAGTTTATCCTTCTTGGTCTCAGGCATTTTGCTCACCTACTCGATTATCACTCATCACTCGATCAACTCAAAGGTCACCACGCAGTCACCGAGTTCTGCTGTTTCATTGGTTATTCGTATCTGGAATTCCTCGCCAAAGACCTTTCTGGCTGCTGATGCTGCATAAAATCCGGGAGGGCAGAGAACGCACGAAGTAATTCCTTTCTCGCGCAGATATTTGAGCGCAAGTGTGTTGATGCAGTTTTTTACGCGGCATCGAACCTTCTTTCCATCGGTATCCGGAATACAGTGGATCTCATCCGCAACCTCGAGTCCGACAAGCATCTTTGCAAGATCGCTCATGAACTCCGGGATGGGTTTTCCGGGTTTAAACTCAATTCCAAACTCCTTTTCGGTAGCAGTGATCAGATCGACGCCAACGAGCGGTACCATCGTGGTCTGCAGGATCGGCGCACCATCTCCAAGCGTCTCCTTTACAGCCCGCTCGAATGCATAAGAGATAGCGTTGTAAACGACATAATCCACCTTCTCTTTACGCCATTCTTCGGTCATGACGTCGCCTCCTCTGTCATCGCACACTCTGTTATCTTACACTCCTGTCCTGGATTTAATTTCGCATAGCCTTCTCCTCTGGTACCCTTCACAACATCGATGGCACCCCTGACGATTCCGGGTACCGGGCAGACCGTGGTCTCGAATGCATGTCCCCCGACCTTCTTCGGACAGACATTACATTCCTTGATCGCAAGCGTAACCAGACCATCGTCCTCGACGATCTCGTACTCGCCTCCGAACTCGAGTTCATCTGCTATTATTCCGATTAACTCCTTTACCGGGGTGTCCCTGGTAACCACGCCCTTGTCAAGTAGGAGTTTGCCGATTTCGATGCCTATATATGATGAGAAGAGGTTGGTCTGTTCCTGACTTGATTTTCCGAACAGTTCTCCGATCGCGGCTCCCAGGCCCATGAATGTGCGGTGCAGATACTCGATCTTGTTATCCATCGAATTCTCCTTGTATCTGGTTCGTGGTTGAACTGACAGATACATAAGCTTTTGCAGATCACAGGGCTGTTGGTTCATCTGGTGTTCTGGTTCTGACTTGATAGAGACGGGACATGGATATCAGTCAGCCCTCATCATACCGCAATGATAGCTTAATCCGATTACATGACCACCTCTGAATTGTGGAACCTCCCGGTTGTTTCAGTTCCTTCTTCTCAATACTCTAAATACAGTTACCATCATAATCTCGATCAGGATGACTATGCCGGGTGGTGTTAATGTCGGGACCGGGGTAGGGGATGCCGGAGTTGCAGCTACGAATTCGTAATCCCTGCCATCGGCCTCCGGGTCATACCGCATTGGATTTACCGTGCCATTCTTTGTCCACGCTTGCATCCCGAATTTCAGGTTCCTTGCATTCTCGCACCCTAACGATTTCAGAACAATGGTTGCCATCGCAACCAGATGAAATGCCAACAAGAGTCAGCAAACCACAACAGCAATATGCATACTGAACTTATCCGGAATCATCTGCTTTGCACCTCTTTGTACACCTTTGAATTCTTCTCCTTGAAGTCACCAAATCCCACGACTATGAGTGCGGAACCGGTACCTTGCACCATCGCATTCGGGTTGGCTGCGCCAGAGCCATCCTCATTCCATGCATGGAATAGGCTGAACCCCACCCTACATAAAGCCTCTCAAGAGCAGCAGGACTGTTAACACCAGATGACACCGGAAGTCGTTCAAATCATACACAAACATCTGCGACCACAATACAGGTGTATGCAGGGCAGTAGCCCTTCGACAAGCCTTTCCTGAGATCACATGACAGTACGCTGCATCGCAAGCAGTTTGCAACACCCCGTCTTCTGGCACATTCATAGATCGGGCATTCGCACCCTGCTATCTCTCTGAGCAGAGGTTGTGATCTCTCACACCCTGGACACCTGCCAGACTCCTTTGACAGACAGGCATAACATGCCAACCCACAGGCTCCGATCTCGGATTCCCCTGTCACACCATCAGCCCCTCTCTAACCAGTTCGTCTTCTGGCGCAATCACGAATATGCAAGCGTCCGCACCTTCCGCGATGCACTTGGTCTCAACGCACTCGATATCCTCTCTTTCCGCAAGTGCTCTCATGAATCCCGCAAGGATTCCGCATGAGTAATAGCACGCCTTTGACACGTCACCATGCCTCTTCCATGCCCATCCCTCGAACGCATCCCTGCACGTGACTGTGGCTCTCGCAGACCCGTAATTGATCTCACTGACCGTAAAATCCCCGAATCCAAGCTGTGTATAAGCATCCACACAATCCCTAAAACCTCTGTCCGATCGCGTGATGTCGCCTGACTTCACTGCTCCGCGGACATAAGCGATGCCGCCCTCGATTGCGGCATTGTAGTAGACCGTGCCTGTTACAGGACCGATCAGTTGTTCGACCGCCTTTCTGATCCCGTAAAACCCATGCTCGATGTCGGTGAGGCATGTCCGGGACCCTTCGACGCAGATCCAGCCCCTACTCCTGAATCTGATAAGATCGCATGATATTGCCATCGTTTTAATGATTGCCGCCTGTCGTAATTAAGGTTTGGGACTCTGACAATCGTCGATGGCACTGTCTAAAAATCCGAG
>DASC01000214.1:0-3671 GCA_002503595.1 Candidatus Methanogaster sp. UBA203
GGATCTTTCAAACTCAGGTTATAGATGTATTCAGTTCTCCTTTCAAGAAAAAAGCATGTCCCAGTGCATTATGCGCAAGTGCAAAATCGGGGTCCATATTCAGTGCTATTTTATAATTGGATATGGCTGCATCCAGATCACCTTTCGCATTAAAAACGAGACCTTGATTATAAAACTTTGTTACCAATCTCAAATTTCTACTCTTAAATTTACCTTTTAGGTCCATCCATGAGACAATTGCTGCAACTACAGAAAAAAGCATGAAGAAATACTTTGCCCACGCATATTCGAAATTAACATAACCAAATCGTTCGCCAATAAGTGTGAAGATTATAATACATACAGCACAAACAATAGTTGCGATATCAAGTTTCCTTCCCATGACGATACATTCCGATTGTTTTTTGCCGTGTAATCTTATGATACATCTCCTATTTTAAAGCTACCGAACATCCCAAACACCCCCGCCACAAAAAAAGAAACCCCCGTGAGTGTGCTTTCACACACTCACGTACAGCACGCCTTCCCCATTACGCGAAAGATCCCCGATATACTTCCGGTACGTAACTCCATCGACCTCTTCGGTCCCTTCGTCCTTGTACGACGGCAGCATCTCGAGCACCTTACCCTTCACAAAGATCGTACCGCTCTTCATCTCGCCGCCCGGAAGCGTCGTATCACCCTCAATGACAATCGTACCGCTCCAGTTAAGGACCCCTGGAAGCAGCCGGGCGTTGCCCTTCACCACGATCTCGCCGCCACACATATGTTCGCCAAGGAAGTCGAGCACATCACCCTCGATCGTGAGCTTCCCGCCACGCATCCCGCAGGTCTCGCCGCGGTATCCGCCGCCTGCATAGTACGCAGCATTGCCCTTTACAAGGATCTCGCCGCCAGTCATCTCACGTCCGACCCATGAATCGGCATCACCCTCGACAGTGATCGATCCGCCGCTCATCCGCGCTCCGCAGCGCATATCGACATTGCCCTTAACGACGATTTCGCCAGCGGTCATCGCCTCGCCGATCCTCTTGACCCGCGGGACATCGCCGTCGATCACGATCTTCGTCTCCGCAGCATCTCCGGATCCATCGACCGCGACATCAAAGATGTCTGCAAGCGTGATCTCCTCGTTTCCTTCCCACGCACCGATCGCACCGATCTCGGCTGCGCTCTTTCCGGCAAATGCGTCCGGAGTGATCAGCTCAGCCTCGATTGAGATTGTCGGGCTTCTCTTTGGTGTTAGTGTTACTGTCTGCATCTACGCCACCTCCGGTCTGATCTCAACAGGACGCGGTAGGTACGCATCCTCGACCATGTAGTTTGAGAGCTGGATGCTGTAGTACTTCGCAAACCGCTCTTCAAGGTCAGTCATCAGCCGGTCCTTCTCTGCCTGCACAATGCCGTTTTCGTAGGCGTTGACCCAGTAAACCTTGCCCTTCGGCGTTGCTGTGATCTCGCCGTCTCGAACAACGATCTCTCCGCCCTTGATCGTGTACTTTGCGAAACTGAGCGCCTTCTTGACCTTCTCGTGCTCAACCGACGGATCAACCTTATCCGGCTGGATATCGTAGATTGCGACATCGGCATCTGCTCCGACACCGAGATGTCCCTTGTCGTCGAGTCCGAGCATCTTTGCGGACATTGCACGGGTCATTGTTGCAATCTCGCCCCAGCCCAGTTCCCTGTCGATGTTCGGAAGGCTTATGCGGTCCATTGTCATATCCGGGAATCCCGCGATTACTTCCTGCCGCTTCTTGTCGCTCATCAGGAGTGCCTGTCCCTCGGGATAGTTTACGAATGCGCCGCCGTTGGGGTTGTCTGTGGTGAACATAACCTTCCACGGGTCTTTCACGAGCAGTGCCAGTTCGAGTCCGATCGACCACATCGTTGCGTGTGCGAAATGCTGGGATGTGTAGTTAAGTGGCACAACACCACCTGCGTCTTCGAGTTCCTGATCGTAGTTGCTCCATTTCGCATCGAACATCCGTGCGTTCCGGTACTCGGTCGGACCATCTGCTGTCATCGTCATAGCAGGACCGAAGATCAACTGCCCCATGTCAAATGTGAGGTGGTCGTGCTTGTTGATATAGTCTGCAACATCAGGCGCCCCTGATGCAAAGTCCATCCACGACGTGCCTGTGTACGCATTGAACTGGACATGTGTGACATGCATGACCTGACGGTCTCGCTTGGTCTTCACCTTCTCAAGGAGCTTCATCGTGTCCAGCGTCGTCGAGATGTTTCCTGGCATCCCAAGGTTGTTGCAGTGGACGTGGATTGAGTGCGGAAGATTCAGGGCTTCGTTCGCCTCGGCAAGCCCGATAAGTATGTCTGCGGGCGTCACGTCGAAGTCAACTACCTTGTCGTCGAGCCCGGACACATTCTTGCCCCATGTCCAGCTCGATCCGCCGCCCGGGTTCACGATCTTGACACCGTATCCGCGGGCTGCCAGGAGTACCCATGCCATGTACGCCTTCAGTTTCTCGGGGTCTTTGTCCTGGATGTACTGCATCACCTGCCAGTTGCTGCCCATCAAAACCAGCCCGAGCTTGTCAAGGATCGGAATCTCCTCAAACTCCTCGTGCATGTGCCGCGCCATCATCGGCGTGATTGCAGCCTCTGCAATGCTGGTGTATCCGAGTTTTGAGTACCTGTATCCGATTGCATACGTGTTAGGGGTGTTGTATCCGACCTGCGGGCGCAAGAGTTTTGTTCTTGGCTCCTCTCCTGAGAGTCCCGGTATCGGCGCATATCGCATGTCGTGCGGGCTCATGACCCTTCCGGTGTTGATCTTGCCTGCGCAGTGTGTGTGTCCGTCAACGCCGCCTGCCATCACCACACAGCCCTCGGCATCTACGATCTTTGCCCCGGCACCAACATTCTCAACGATCTTGCCGTCTTTTATGCAGATCTCATTCTTCTCGCCATCGATGCCATTTTTCGGATCGTATACGACACCATTCTTGATAATCATCTCTGCCATTTCATGCACCTCCCTTCGCTCCTTCCGCGCCTTTCAGTTCACGGACCTTCGCTATGATCTCTGTTAAGATCTCCTCGTCCGATTTGAACGTGGTCTCGACCAGCTTCTTCAGCCTGATCGGCTGGCAGTCCATCCGGTATGCGGTTCCATCGCATTCGACACCAGCGATTGCCGCCGGGATCACGACGTCAGAGAACTCGGTTGTCGGGTTTGCATACCCATCGACCTGTATCGCAGGGATCTTGAAGAGGTGTTTTATCGATTCCTGTGGGAAATGCGCTCCGGGGTCTGCCGCTCCAGTGATAAACGCATCCACTTCCCTTCGCATGAGAACATCGTTTGTTCCGGTCTCGCCCGGGTTGTAGTACGGATACCCGCGTGAGAAGTCAATTGCCATCGGAAAACCGGTCTCCCATGCCGCAACCTGTCCGAACCCGGTCACGTTGTAGTGCCCGCGCATCCCGATCATCACGAACTTGGTGATCTGGTTCAGGTCAGATATGAGTGATGACACGTTGTCGCCGCTCTTGTACCTGCCCCTCGTCTGGGTGATACCCATCCCGAAGTAGAGTACCCCGAACTTTGCAGCTTTACACATCTCGGCAAATTCCAGCACTTTCGCCTTTGGAAGTCCTGCGATCTCGTCAGGCAGAACATCTTCGTGCCCGTTAACGATTGCCCGCAG
>DASC01000214.1:3729-9061 GCA_002503595.1 Candidatus Methanogaster sp. UBA203
TCGGTGTTCCTGGGGTCGACAACGACCATCTTCTTGTCCTTCTTTCCGTTCGGTGTAAACGCTCCCTTTGCCATTGTGGAATAGCGCGTCTGGTGCCGCGGGTGGGCGTGCACAGGGTTGCATCCCCAGAAGATGATCAGGTCTGCGTAGTTCTTTGGCGTTCCAAGCGAGCAGGTTGGTGCACCCTTCTCCTGGGCAGCAAGCGCACTTGGTCCGTGGCAGACGTTTGCTGTGCTGTCAATGAGTGATCCGGTCTCTTCTGCAAGCAGAACCGCTTTTTCGATCGCTTCGCACGATGTTGAGCACCATCCGTAGGACATTGGTCGCTTTGCAGCAACAAGAATCTCAGCAGCCTTCGTTATCGCTTCATCGTACGAGCATTCCTCAAGTTCTCCGTTCTTGCGGATCATCGGCTTCTCGATCCGCTCGTGCAGAAACGGTCCCATCGTCTTTGCCCGTCCGAGCTTGCACGCCTTTCCTACCTTTGTGATCTTGTTATTCTCGACTGTCACCTCGAGGTCATCACAGAGGCAGCCACAGAGCGTGCATACCACGTCTTTTATTACTGGCATATCGTTTTCCTCCTTTCCTACTCCTTGTACGTTGCCATCAGTTCCTTCATGGAAAGTACCGCTTCTGTTGTCGCCTCGACTTTCGCGGGAATGCCCTTGAATCCGGGCATTCCGCAGCCACAGGTGTCAGGATCGACAATAGCATTCGCCCACGGCCCCATCGGGATGAAAACTATGTCATCCGGAAGCCGTTTATCGATCTTTGCAGGCACCACAACCGTTCCGTGGGCGGTTGCCACCTTCACATTTTGGTCGACCGATACTCCGAGCGCTTCGAGATTGCCTTCGTTTAACTCACAGTATGCAGCCGCATCAAAATAAGCCTGTGAAGTCTTTTCTTCGAGAGTAGCGCCCTGATCAATCGTCCTTCCCGATATCAGTATTGTTTCTATCATGCGTACACCTTCATGTACTTTTAAGGTTGTACGCAACTATACGTATGTCAATAAAAGGGTTTGTGTGTCACAGTGTCTACTGATATTGATTTTATTTGATCTTCGTGTCAGGTAAATGTAAATTGATTGACACCGCCGCTTCAAAACATATCCGAAGAGTTGCCAAACATGAGTCTGTATGACCGCGCTGAATCCGTCATTCAAAGCTGATGCAGCCGAGACGATGAGACCTGAACCCGGCGGCTCACAAATCGCAACCCGGACAGCATGATGGCGTGACATACAGCTACATCGTCCAGTCACACCGCTAAGTTTAAGTAAAATAACAATGATTGATCTTTTGAGTCAAACAAACATCTATCATTGAAACAACTGGGCGCCCATGCCCGGGAGTTCCCACAATGGACGAGACCATAAAACAAATCAAAGACCCGAAACTGCTTTTACAGATAGAACGGGTGGTTCCGTTTCACGGATACCTCGCTACAGGTGCGTTCATTGGTATCCAGATGTTTAACATCGCAAAACGTGTGCTCGGGTTTCAGGATAAAGAACGTATATACGTGACCTGCGAGACCTACAACTGCATCCCTGACGCTTTTCAGATCCTCGCAGGCGCAACCATCGGAAACAATGGGATGTGGATCGTGGACTTTGGGAAGATGGCGGTTGTGGTGAACCGGCAAGTTCTGGCGGATGTGACGTCTGCGCGTGGGATCAGGATATATCTCGACCCCGCTAAGACCGAAAAATACCCGAAGCTGCACGCATGGTATATGAACACCGAAAAGGTCCCACACAAGGACGCAATCTCCGAACTCCTGAAAGCCGGAGAGGATGTGTACAGCTACGAAACGATTGATGTTACAATTCCTGTAAAGTCTACCAAGTGCGTAAAAGTGTGTGAACAGTGCGGAGAATCCTTTGTTTGTCATGGTGAGGAGGTTCTCTGCGGCACCTGCACGGATACGTGATTATGGAGGAAATGTATGAATGAATTAATATTTCAAACGAAAGATGACAAGCAACTGGTGTATGTCCCGGAGAAGTGTATAGGCTGCGGGACATGCATCCTGACTTGTCCGAAAGACTCTCTTGTGATCGGCTCGGTTGGAGCTGTTGCAAGGGGTCTTGTTGATCAGGACTTTCTGGAGAGTGTTCCGGATACCTGTATCGTATGCGGGATGTGTGCCAAGGTCTGCCCGACCGGTGCACTGGAGATGAGAGTGGCTGGTGAGCCTGTGAAGGACGAGACATATCTCTGCGGTGCCATAAAGCCAACGACCGTTAGCGACGACTGTGTGCACTGCGGTCTCTGCGAGGAGGTCTGCCCGCAGGATGCGATCACGGTTACGCGGCGGCTGGCAAACGACAGCAGCACCGGAGTTGTCGGCGAGACTACAATCGAGCAGGATTGTTGCATCCACTGCGGCTGGTGCGAAGCGGTCTGTCCGGTCGGTGCGATCACTGTCGAAAAGCCCTTTGCAGGCGAGTGGCAGATGGACGAAGACCTATGCCAGACGTGTCTTGCCTGCGTGGACATCTGCCCATGTGATGCGCTATTCACTCGCGACTGGGGACCCGGCGAGAGGGTCGAGAAGATCACCCAGCGCCCGAATGCATGCATCTACTGTGGCGCGTGTGCAGTCTCCTGTCCGACAGATGCCATAACCGTGACAAAGAGCGCGATCCTTCCGGAGATGGCGAAGAAGAAGCCGTTTGAGAAGAAGCTCCTGGGCGTGCCAACTCCGAAGCCAGCGCTGAGATCGGTGCTGGTAACCGACGACGATGCGTGTCTCGGATGCGGGAACTGCGTCATAGTCTGTCCGGTTAACGCTGCATCAGACCCGTATCTTGCCGCAGGGCATTTGAACGAACTGGACGGAAAGCCGCTTCTTGAGGTTGTGGATGGCACGGTTACGGTGTATGATCAGGATCTCTGCGGAGGGTGCGGCGCATGTGCCATGATCTGTCCTGTAGATGCGATATGGCTTGAACGAAAGGAGGCGTGAATCATGGCTGGAAATGGAAACGGAAATGGAACCGGAACAATCGCAATCAAGAATGGATACGTCTTTGACCCACTAAACGAGATCGACGGGGAGATGATGGATGTCTTTATCAAGAACGGAAAGGTTGTGCGGGAACTAACCGATTCCGAGATGAAAGACGCGAAAGTGATCGATGCGAAGGGCATGACGGTTATGCCAGGCGGCGTTGACTCACACTCTCACATTGCAGGAGCGAAGGTCAACGGCGGACGGATGATGCGTCCCGAGGACAGCTACAAGTGGAACCGGAAAAAGACCTCCCTCACACACTCAGGTTCCGGTTACACGGTGCCATCCGTCTATCTCGAAGGATATGAGTACTCGCAGATGGGTTACACCACAGTCTTTGAAGCAGCAGTCCCGCCGCTTGAAGCCCGCCACACGCACGAAGAAATGCGCTCGATTCCGATGATCGATACGGGCGGCTACCTTGTGCTTGGCAACAACTGGTTTATCATGCGCTACCTGCGGGACGGAGAGATGGACCGGGCTTGTGCTTACGTTGCGTGGATGATGAAGACTCACAAGACCTACGGGATCAAGTGCGTAAATCCGGCAGGAGTTGAGAACTGGGGCTGGGCAGAGAACGTCGGATCGCTCGATGAGGCGAACATCCACTTCGGGATCACCTCAAGAGAGGTCATAGAGGGCTTGTGCGAGATTAATGAGCGTCTCGGCCTCCCGATGGCGATGCATCTGCACTGCAACAACTTAGGTCAGCCCGGATGCTATGAGATCACAAAGGACTCGCTCAAAATACCGAGCCAGATCCGGCCGAACCAGAACCTCGATGTCGAGTGGGCAGAGACAAAAGTCGATCCCGCTAGACAGGAGTCAGTGTACCTCACCCACGCGCAGTTCAACAGCTTTGGCGGAACCAGCTGGGGCGACTTTGAGTCCAAGACAAAGGAGATCATAGACTACGTGAACAAGACCGACCACGTCGTCTTCGACAGTGGCTGCGTTCCTTTCGGAGAAGCGACGGTTATGACCGGTGACGGACCAGCCATACACAACCTGTACGCCCTTACCGGCAACAAATGGTCGAATACCGATGTAGAGCTGGAATGCGGCTCTGGAGTGCTTCCGTTTACGTACCTCAAGAGTAACGCGATACACAGCGTCCAGTGGGCGATGGGTCTTGAACTGTTGCTGCTCGTGAACGACACATGGAAGACCATCATGACGACCGACCACCCCAACGGCGGCACGTTCCTGAAGTACCCGCTTGTGATGGCATGGCTCATGTCTCAGGCTGCACGGAATGCAACCTTTGATGAGTGCCACGCATGGGCACGTGACAGGAGCGATCTGGGTGCAGTGGATCGGGAGATGTCACTCTACGATATCGCTATTCTGACCCGTGCAAACACCGCAAGGACGGTTGGTTTATCACACAGGAAGGGCAGCCTCGGTGTTGGTGCTGACGGAGATGTCACGATCTACAACATCGACCCGAAGAGCCTGAACCCCCGCGACTACGAGAATCTGGCAAAGAGCTTTGCACAGGCGGAGTACACGGTCAAGGACGGCGAGATCGTATCAAGGAGGGGCGAGATCGTGGCGATCCCTGAGAAGAGGACGTACTACGTCGATGTGAATGTCAAGGATGCAGGTACAAATGAGATGCTTGCAGACGTTAAGGAGTGGTTCAAGTACTACACGCTCGGCTTTGCCCACTATCCAACACCTGACAGCTATCTCATGAACCCGACACCTATTGCGGTGAACGCTGAGGAGGCGTGATCGATATGGCAGAAGTAACACTTACACCGAAAGGCGAGATTGGTATCATGGTTGAGGCAGAGGTGATCACACCTGACACCTTTGCCGGAAAGAGCGCAAGTGAGATTGGAGACCTGCTCGTGTGGCAGGGTCCGAAAGAACTTCCCTTGTCCGATTTCTTCAATGTTAAGGACGATGGGGGCAAAACACCTGAGGAGACCTCGATTGTCATTGGCGGAGACGTATCAAGGGTCAAACGGATCGGAAACGGCATGACCGCAGGCAAGATCACGATAAATGGCTCGGCAGGCATGCACGTCGGTTCCGAGATGAGCGGCGGGGAAATCACTGTCAAAGGTGATGCCAACTCGTGGGCAGGAATGGAGATGAAAGGCGGACTCCTGCACATAACCGGCAATGCAAAGGACCATGCGGGCTGCGCCTACCGCGGAAGCTGGCACGGAATGACCGGTGGCAGGCTCGTTATCGATGGCGATGCTGATAGCCAGGTTGGCGGCGGCATGAGTGGCGGCGAGATCGAGGTTCTGGGAAGCGTCCAGAACTTCTGCGGAATCCGCCAGAACGGCGG
>DASC01000214.1:9072-11869 GCA_002503595.1 Candidatus Methanogaster sp. UBA203
GGCGGCACAATTGTTGTCGGCGGTAGCATCACTAACTTCCTGGCAGGGTTTGAGCAGGTGGGATCGGAGAGCGATCTTGCGTTTGGCAGCGTCTCCTGCCCGGGCGAGTTCCTGAAATTCAGCGGCGATAACGCGATCGTTGCGTGGACCAAGGGCACGCTGTATGCGTCAAAGAACGCAAATGAGGGACTATGAGACTCGGAGGGGACAAGAAATGGAAGCATTACTAAATACGGGCGGAACGATTGATGAGGGCAGGCTTGCCAAGGGCGGCAGCAAGATAACCGAAGACTACATGCTCGAGTGTGCGGTCTGCTGGATCGCTCCCGAGGACTTTGATGCGATGGGCAGTCCTGAGAAGGTGCTCGTGACAAGCCGGGACGGCAAATATTCGGTTCCAGTCTTTACGAAGCGCACCGACTCTGTACGACCCGGTCACGTCTTTATGCCACGAGCGATCTGGGCAAACGTGGTTGTGGAGCCGGACACGTTCTCAACAGGATCGCCGCGGTACAAGGGAAGCAAGGTCACAGTCGAACCGACCACTGACGAGGTGCTCAGCACCGAAGACGTGGTTTTGAAAGTGTATGCGAAAGGAGGCGACTGATATGTTTACCAAGAATATTGTATGTCCGGTCTGCGGAGGATCGTGTGATGATATCCAGGTGGAGCTTGGAGATGGCGAGATCACAGTCAAGAACGCATGTAAGATGGGCAACGCTAAGTTCCAGGAGGTTGTTAGTACCCACCGCCTGAGAGACCCCCTGATAAAAGAGAACGGCGAACTTACGAAGGCGGACTGGAAAGACGCAATCACAAAAACCGCCGAAATACTCACAGAGGCAAAGCGACCCCTGCTCTTCCTTGGAAGCGAGACCTCCTGTGAGGCTCAGGAGATTGGACTGCACATCGGAGAATACCTTGGCGCCGCAGTGGACTCAAACGCAACGATCTGCCACGGTCCGACTGTTATGGGAATCCAGGAGGCAGGCTGCGTCGGATCGACAGCAGGACAGACAAAGAACAGAGCCAACCTCTCGATCTACTGGGGCTGCAACGCGCTTGAGTCGATGCCAAGGCATATGTCCAGATACGGCATCTTCCCGAGAGGCTACTGGACCAAACGTGGCAGGTTCGACCGGACTGTTATCTGCGTGGATCCGAGGAAGACGCCAACAGCGGAGGCATCTGATCGTCATGTGCAGTTAAACCCCAACAGCGACTACGAGCTATTTAACGCACTCCAGACCATATTAAACGGAAAAGAGCCACACCCAGCGCTTGCAAAGACCACCGGTGTGCCAATTCCGGTCATGAAAGAGATGGTTGAGATGATGAAGGCTTGCAACTTCGGTGCGATCTACGTGGGACTCGGCGTTGGCTCGTCGTATGGTAAGCACAGAAATGTTGAGGCAGCATTAAATCTCGTAAAAGAGCTTAACAACCACACGAAGTTCTCGTTGGGTGCCCTTAGAGGTCACTGCAACGTCGCGGGCTTCAACCAGGTCGCATCCTACCTGTACGGCTACCCGTTCGGTCTCGACTTTGCACGGGGCTACCCGAGGTTCAATCCGGGCGAGTACACGACGGTGGATGTTTTGCGGGAACGCGATGTGGATGCAGCGTTTGTGATGTGTGCTGATCTTGTCTGCCACATCCCGGCAGACCCTGCATCGTATCTCTGTGAGATACCACTCGTCTGTCTCGATATTGCGCCGTGCCCGACGACGATTGCGTCTGATGTGGTGCTGCCCGGTGTTATCGATGCGATGGAGTGTTCGGGAACGTTCTACCGGCTGGACAATGTGCCGGTCTACTTCGAAGGGTTCACTGACTCGCCGTTTTCGTTTACGAAGAGTAACGAGGACACGATGCAGCAGCTGTTTGATAAGATCAAGAAGATGGCGTAGAATGGGATTGATGTGGACGAGATGCGAATCGTTCACATCGCCAACCTTTTTTTTCAGACAGGCGCCAGGGGCTTTCTAAGATGTACACCGTGATAAAAGAGAAATTCGAGCGGATTGTGGCAGAAAATGATCTGCTGGATGAGATGGTGGTTATCAGAGCGAAGCCACTGACTCCGGAAGAGGCGATAGGAAATCCTGAGAGTGAGGACTTTCCGATATTAAAGGGTGTCGAGCGGCTGATGCAGGCGGAGTTTGCAGGCAGCTTTGGTCAGGCGTTCACAGACATGTACGGAGACTTTGAGGGGACGCTTCAGGATGTCCTCGCTATGGAACTTAACAACAACTACAGAAGGGCGATCTTTGTTGCAACGCTGAATGCAGTGCTGCGGCATCTCGGGATGATCGAGGGAAGCGTTCACTGCAAGGACAAAGGTCCTGCTGAGTGCGGTCTGGATCTGCTTGAGTTTCTGGAGGGGTGCCGGGGGGCGAGGATCGCACTGGTTGGATTTCAGCCAGTTCATGCACGGCGCTGTTCTGAGCGGGGTGAACTTAAGATACTGGATCTTGATGTGGAAAATGTTGGGCGGGAGAAGTTCGGTGTTGTGGTGCTGGACGGCGGTAAGGATACGGAAGAGGCGCTGCGGTGGTGCAATCTGGCGCTTGTTACTGGGACCACGGCTGTTAATGGGACGCTTGAGCCGATACTGGAGGTTGCTGGGGGGAAGGCGGTCTTTTATGGGATCAGTATCGCGGGGGTTGCCCGGCTGCTTGGTCTCGAGCGGTTCTGTCCAAGGTCGACGTGAGGGGTGCATTTTTGTGGGGTCTGGTATTTTATAAAATTTGTACTAAAATAATCCATAAGGTTTATACTCGGCACCGTCATAAAC
>DASC01000054.1 GCA_002503595.1 Candidatus Methanogaster sp. UBA203
ACCCTCTGATTTGAAGCGGATACCTTGAGCGGTATGAGGTGAAAGTCTCACGTACCGTTCTGAGATGAGGAGGGGCGGGCAACCGCCCCCTTCTTAATCGGCGCCCTCTGTGGTTTTCCAAAAAACCCATAAACCCCAATTTCATTGCCAGCGGCTCGAAACTGATAAATATAATAAAAGAAAGAAATAGACAATGGAGGGTTAGTACGATAAAGAGAAACTTCGGAAATGGAGAGGGTGCGGTGTCGCCGGTCATCGGCGTCATACTGATGGTTGCGATCACTGTGATACTGGCGGCAGTCTTCGGACCGTCCCTCTTCGGGATCGGGAGCAACCTGAAGAAGCAGGATATTGTGTTAGCGATCGCATCCCGGCCGTCACCGGACACGATCGATGTCACATACTACGGCGGACCGGATCACGATTCTATCGAGTCGATCACTGTGCTGGTGAATGGACTGCAGGTCGATGACGATGGTGATTCCGGCAATACGTCAGCGATAGCTGGTGTGTGCCCAGGGTATACGCTCACAATTTCAAATAACAGCAACGTGACCGCGAATAACGGGATTGCGAACCTGAATGGCGGCAATCCCATGATCAGCGGTGGCAGCGATCACGTCACTGTGGCAGCAAGGTTCGCTGACGGCTCCACTCAGGTCATCCTCGACACGTACGTGTGATCCGGCGGCGGTGGCGGGAGGGGTGGCGGGCGTGCTTATTTTTTAAAATCAACAACGTTTAAGTAATGGCACGCTACAGTAGCAATCATGGCTAAAACAAAAGTAGAATATGGATGGACTGATTGGGTTTTCATCATATCTATATTAATACTTTTGTTATGGATTATCGGAAAGTCCATAGGGGTCATTCAATCACCCGTGTACATCGACATGATACCTTATCTCTCGATTGTATTTTCTGCAGGTGCGCTGTTTCAAAAAATAAGAGAAATGGATAAAAACATTAGAGAAATAAAAATGGATGTAAAAGAGACTGGAACAAATGTGCATGACGTGAATGTGCGAATGACCAAACTCGAAACATCGGTAGATGGAGCATAAAAAATGAAAAAAGCTCCCGTGCTTTGATATGCTGTCCAATCAATGGAAGTAAGGAACGATATACTCTGTTTTTATTTTTTTTACCCGTAATGGGCTATGATATGGTGTTTCATCGGCAATTTCGAAGCTGAACGCATTTGCCCGGCGGGCGGGGCGGCAAGCAACTGCACGAGCACAGACCGCCCGCCGGGCGATGAAACCGCGAATAATAGGAAACGCGAACCCGAACCGCGGCAATCTCACGATCACCAGTGGCAGCAAGGTTCGCTGACGGCTCCGGCTGGGTCATCCTCGATGCGTATGTGGACACTGTCTAAAAATCCAGTGATTTCTGTTGTGGTCGAATTGATCCCACACAAGCGGTAAAAGCCACCGGATTTAACCACAGAGGACACAGAGAGCACAGAGTTGTTAAACCGATCCTCTGTGTCCCTCTGTGCTCTCTGTGGTTGTATCCCTCACTGATGTCGTTTATGTCAATCGCGTTGTTATGCATCCGGCTGACCATTACAAAATCCAGTGATTTCACTATAGTTTTCGATTGTGCCGCGTATGGCACTCTCGATTTTTCCAGTGATATCGCCATGCCCTTAGATTCTACCGCAGAGTGCGCAGAGCCATGCAGAGGACTTATGCAGTATCGAAACTCTGTGCCCTCCGCGTTCGGCCTTCGGCGATACTTCGTATTCCGCGGTGATAAATCACTGGCTTTTCAGACAGTGCCGTCATATAGTAATGTCAAAAGATGACCTTGTAGTGGTAATCCCGAATCATAAAACAGTGGCTAAAGGGACGGAAAGAACGTTGATAAAAGATGCGGGACTTACTATTGATCAGTTTAATAGATTACTAAAGAAATAAAATTACGTGGCTGCTGCTGGAAGAATTCTATGGCTTGATTTCTGATCGAATCAATACTCAAGAACCTCGACCAGTAGCGCTCCCGCGATCCCAACCACCTGCTCCCGCACAGATTCAACCGACTGCGTCACCATCTGCCCGGCGCCGCCAAATAGCCGGTCCTGCACCATAGCCCCAACTACATCATCATACCCGGGTTTGACCCTTAATACAGCAGACCCTGGAAGAATGTTTGTATCGGAGAGCACGCCGTCGAGATCCATGTCTGTGATGCCGATTACAGGGATGCCGAGCCGGCAGAGGAGGTCGCCAGCAATAGCGGTCGTATCATCCCCAACAGTGACCGCAATATCCGCATCTTCGGAAAGTTCGAATGTGGATTCGGCATCGTGATCGATCAGCACAACCCGCAGATCGCCGCTCTTCTCTTTCGCGTCCACCCTGCCGACCCTCACCTCGTGTTTCGTCCGCCGGATCGAGCCGGTTCTCACAAGCGCGCTTTTAAGATCGACTCTTCCGAGTTTTTCGATGCCATGCTCCTTTATCCTTGTGCCTGTGATGGCAACAACCCGGAAATCGTCTACAACGACCTCAACATCCCTGGATACCGCGGTTCCGACAACGATCCCGTTTATCCGGATGTTCTCGCCAGGCATGACATTGTGGATGCGCCGGTGCGTAAGCCCATCATCGGTGCGCACCAGCCGGACATTCTGTGCTGGCGGCGGAATCCGGATCGGAAGACCCATGATATCAGCGATCGCTTCTGCCCACGCTGTCGCGCCATTCCACGGGATAACCACGCCGTTTCTCACCTGGTATTCGATCTGGATTACCGGAATCTTTTTTGCGCGCGATACAGCGATCCTTCCGAACGCAATCCCGCTATCGATGGATTTCCCGCGACTCAGCAGTATGACCGCGTCTGTCCACGACAAAAGATCGATCGTCTCGGAAAGAGCCATCCTCGTGCTGATGTCGATTTCGTCCTCTAAACTTGCGTCGAGGACAGCGGCGCGCCCCATCGTCCCGCCAAGCATCGCTGTGACCGTGTAGTGCTTCTGCAGCACATCCAGTACATGGCGCGCACCGCCAGAGTCGATGACCTCAGGACCGTGGATAACGACACCGATATCCGGTTTCATCCGCCGCTCTCGCACAGTTCTGCTTCCAGTATCTGCTGGACATTGCCGATACTATCCATTTTGCGCGCTTCTGCTTTCTTCAGTTCATCGAGTGTCAGTTCCTTGTCCCATTCCTTCTGTTTAAACTCCTCTCCCAGAACTTCGAGTGCGCTTGCTTTGTACCATAGACCTGTGGTATCGACGCGTGCCCACTGTTCGTGGTCTCGCTCCTGGATCCTTTTTACCTTACCGACCGAGCCGGTACCGGCATACCGGACCGTGCTGCCGACTGTGATGCCATCGCCGTTTGTACTATCTCCGTTCGTGTCATCTGAGTCCATATTTCTACATCCTTGATTTCCGTATATCAATCTTACTGAGGTCAATGTTCTGCAGTTGCACCCCACCCTTTACTCCGGTGATCCGCATCCCATCGAACTCTTCCATTCCGCATAATACATCCTGCTCCGGGTGTGTCCCGGGCATGATGCCGCAATCGATGTTGGTCTCCCGGCCCGCCGACACAACCATCCTCAACCTGCCGGATGCGGGGTGATTCTTTGGGAGAACGATCAGCGGAGAGCCGATCTCCCTTACGAGATACAACATGCACCTGATCCCTTCGATCATCCGCTCATCCGTGCCAAATCCGGATGCAACGAAGAGATCATCCTCTTCTGTGAACAACGCGATCTCATCATCCTCTGTTTCGATGAACCACTGACCAGCACCCGCTTTCACGGTGCCGATCACGCCGTCCCTGCCGCAGAGATAGAGAATCTCATCGAAATCGACCGCGATTGTCCTGCCAGGATCAGTTGAGCTTTTTGACATTGCTCGATCTACATGAGGGGCACGTCACGCGTCTTCCGATCCCTTTGAATTTGTTGTTACAATCCAGGCATTCATACTCATTCGGAGTAAGCCTGCTCACATCAACATTGGTAACATCGCCAACACTGCACATGGTTTTACCTCCTTTCGGTTTGTGTGTTATCTGGGTGTCGGGGATTACTTATAACTTCCCACACAGTGACCCCTGAGTTTTCTTCAGGACAGGCAGAGGTTCAGCCAATAGGGTCTTGATCTTTTCGGCACTGTCTGAAAATCCGACTGTTCTATCACCGCGGTCTGCGAAGCAGTGCCGAAGGCCGAACGCGGAGGGCGCAAGAGTTTCGATACCGTTTTCAACCCTCTGCGTGGCTCTGCGCACTCTGCGGTAGAATCTAAGGGCATGGCGATTTCACTGGATTTTCTGATTGTGTCATCTTTTCTACTGCATGGGTTCGGAAGTACCGATCACTCCGAAAGGTTGAAATATCTATACTGCAAATAAACTATGCTTTTGGTGATTATATGGAGAGAAAAACGTCTTCTAACATAACAAGTACCACTATTGAGGATGACACAGGATATCAGAGCACGCTGCCATTCATCCTTCTCACTGATGTGGTCGATAGCAGTTCTATCTACGAAGATATGAACCGTCTCAGCGATAATGAGCTCAATGAGAAGATCAAGAATGTGATCAAGTACACATTCCGGAGGCGGGTGCTGGATGAACTGTACGGCACAGAAGTCGGGTCTGGCGATCTCACAGAGAAACCGGAGGGGTTGTCAGACAAGCGGTGGAATGCTGTTATACAACGGTCAGAGCTCAGATGGGGTGAATATCGTGAGTATGTGTATAAGTTTGAGAAGGATAAGTGCAAAGGATTCTTCGTATCTGACAAAGGGGCAGAAGTGGATATGTTCTTTGCAGAATACACAGACAAAGTGCATTTCGACAGTGGAGCGTTGATATACACAAAGGATGGTAGAAAAATACCGCTCTCGTCCGGTCTTCTGCATCGAATCGATACGATCTTTGAGATAGGAGAGAAACCTGGGGTATCGCTCACCGAACGGATGAAGAAGAAGAGTTTCGAGGAACATGCGAAGCGTGCCGAACGCGACCTTTATGAGAAATAATTACATAAGGAGATATAATGAAACTGGAACTACAAAACATTGGTGGATTTGCAGGAGTCCATGAATTTGAACTTAAAAAAGGAATCAACCGCATCAGTGCGCCGAATGCCAAGGGAAAATCGAGTTTGCTGCGGGGGATACAGTGTCTTGCCAGCGATAATGAAGATGTGTTTCGGGATACCCTAAACGACGACAGTAATACCGGTCACATCAAACTTGGTGATGAGTATATGCGCCATCTCATGCGCGTAAATAATGCAGTGCAAGCAGATCCGAAGGATCACACATTCTTCGATGAGATGGATAAAGACTGGAGGAATGCGGAGAAGATCGCATTCTTCACGCCAAAGAGCAGGGTGGTTCTGGAGATCGACCAGAATGCATTCGATGTGCTCAGGTTTGTCAACAGTATCAGTGGAGCCGAGGAAATTGAGTCCGATATCCGCCGGAAAGAAGGCCAGTTAGAAGAGAAGAAGAAAGAACTCGAGGAGTACATCGAAAATCTCACCACCGCCCAGAAACTCGATGCCGAGGTCGGGACGATGCGGGGCGAGATCCAGAAACTGCAGGGTGAGGTGCAGGAACTGGAAGGGGCTATTGAGAAAGAGACCGGGACGAGGGATCTCACAAAAGTTGGTGAAGACATTGCTGCTAAGAAGCAGGAGATTCTTGACCTTGAGGAACGGCTCAGAAGCCGGGAAGGAGAAGTGAAGCGGTATCAGGACCAATATGAGAAGGCTCGTGCACTGTATGAACGACTCGATGAGGATATCGCCGACTTTGAACAGAAATCTGACGCCGAAAGTGTCGAAGAGTTCACTGAAAGGCTCAGCAAGCATGAACGAAAGAGAAAGGACCTGAAGATCGTGAAGGATATGCTCGATGACCTGCACGGTGTGGTAGATAACGCGTACAAGGTGTTCAGCGAGTCCGAACGAGCACCGTTACCAGAGAGTATAAAGGAGGAGGCAGCTCTCGAAAGAGCCATCACATTACTCGGAGAACCCGGTGAATGCCCGGTATGCCGCGGTGGTGCAGCTCGTAACACGCTCGACGAGAGACGGAAGGAACTGCGCGAGAGCGCTACAGACCTTGCAAAGATGATGCGCGGTGAAGAAGAGGAGATGAAAGTCATAAAGGCGGACCGCAAGGAACTTCAGGAGCGGATTGAGGGGATCAATGAGAAGAGGCGGGAACGCGATAAAGCAAAACGCGATTCCAACGATCTTCTGAAAGAGGTGGATGAGCGGAAAAATCTGCGTGATAGTGTTGTGGATGAGATCTCGGATAAAACTCACGAACGCGAGATTCTCGAACAGCAATATGCTGCTGCTGCAAAGACGGTGCGCACCGAGAGCAGGGAGCAGCTCAACAAGGTGCGTGAAAAGATCGGAGGTTATGAGAACGAGATCCGGAACAACCAGAATGAGATGGACCGGCTCACTCGTGAGATACCAGACTATACGATCGGAGAGTCGCTTGAGGACTACGCAAATAAGAAGCGGTTGGGACTCGATGATCTGCGGCTGAAGATCGAGGGACTGAAGGATGAGTGGGAGCACGAGGTATTCGGAGCAGTGGATCTCTTCAATGAAAACATCAATGACATCTACAAGGAGATGGGATTCACAACCTTCCGCGACATCAAGATCACAAAGGAGATCACGCGGGGCAGGCTGACCTCGCTCGATGCGGTCGTGGAACATGCGAGCGGAAAGAAGCAGTCACTCTCAAGTCTCAGTAAAGCAGAACAGTTGACGCTCGGTCTTGTCTTCCAGATCTCTGCGAAGGAGAATTACATCCCTGCATTCCCGTTCTTCGTGATCGATGACAATATGAACACCTTCGATCCGGACAGGTCGAGGTCGATTATGGAGTACCTGTCAGACAAGGCAGAATACGTTCTCGTCTCCAGACCGGTGCCTCCAAGCGAGCAGGAAGATCTTTCGATCGAGTACGGTTTTAATTAAAGACGGTTTCGGAGGCGATCCCCGGAGAGATTCGGGGATGCTGTTTTTATTTTTTTTAGAATTCTGTGTTATGATGAAACCGGAACTACAGAATATAAGTAGAATATTGAGTAACGTGTGGAAAACAGGGCACTGTCTAAAAATCCGAGTGTTTTATCACCGCGGTCTGCGAAGCAGTACCGAAGGCCGAACGCGGAGGGCGCAGAGGT
>DASC01000108.1:0-1456 GCA_002503595.1 Candidatus Methanogaster sp. UBA203
CCGGTCGCCGGGTTCTGTATCGTCAGGTAATCGTTCATCCCTTCTCGCACCGGCGCAGTGGAAAAATAGCCCGGCATTAAGCTATCCTCGCCAGTCAGGTCGCAAGCCTGCTTGTAAGTGCCGTCGCGGAGCATGAACCGATGATCAGGTGTGCAACGGATCACTTCTCTGTTGTCCAGAACAAGCTCGATCACCTCGGAATCCTTCCGTGTGATACGGGAATGCCGCGCCTCCCCGACAACAACATTGCCAGCATCATCCGCAGAATAGACATGGAATGTTTCGTCCGGACCGTACATCTCAGCCAGTTCCTCAAATGTCCTGTCCGTACCATCAAGCAGCTTGACACTCGTATCGCCAGTGAAACATCCAAAATTCCCCTGCCCGTTGATAAGCGGATACCGGAGCGAGAACGTCTGCACCATCCTGACGATGGTGTCATAGATCGCGGCATCGCCATGCGGGTGGTACCTGCCCATCACGTCACCAACGATGCGTGCCGATTTGCGGTGCGGCTTATCAGGTGTTGCGCCGCTCTCGAGCATCGCATAAAGGATGCGGCGGTGCACAGGTTTCAGCCCATCCCTGACATCGGGAAGCGCACGCCCGACGATCACGCTCATCGCATAATCGAGATACGAGGATTTCAGTTCCTCGGTGATCGGAACCTGGCGTACCCTGTCAGTCTCCGGTTCTAACTGTGATTGCGAGTCAGGGGGTGTGGTCATGTAGTCTCTGTAATACGTTGTCCTGTTAGAACTTAACACTTGAGAATGAAATTCCCTGCACGATCAGGGAGACTGTCTTTCAGACTCTCGGCAAGCTCCTCCCGCACCTCGCCACTGTAATAGTCGATCCGTGCAGCGATCGTCAGTTTCGAAGCGAATCTCCGCGCAATCCTGCCGCGCAGGCGGCGTGGGGACGTGTGGACGAGTGGGTGCTGGAAGATCACGCCGTGCTTTGGAGGAGCTGCCCCGCGCAGATGCCGAAACATCGCCCTGTTCGCACCAAGAATCTGCAAGCGGCTTGCAGGCATCCTGGCAAGTTTCCCAAGCCCGCCTGCTATGCTGATCAACCGTGCAGCAAGCAGCCCGCCTGCAAGGTTTGTGAGGTTTGGGGCGATAATGATCGTCTCGTCCCGGATATACTCGATGAGTGTTCTGCGGCTCTCGTACAGATCGGTGAGATTCTGTGCAAGGGTGCGCATCGCAGGCGGGATCTCGCGCCTCTTTAGGATTTCCCTGACCGCATCCTCTGACGGCTGGACCGACTCCTCGTACATGGAATACCACTCAAAGAGATGCTCTGAAAGCAGATTCAAGGTCGGACTTAAGTCATCAAGCATCTTTATTGCATGGATGACCTCCTCGTCCCCGCGTGCAGACCGCAAGACCGCTTCTCTTGCGATCCGGATCGTCACCTCATGGAGCAGTGCACGATACTCGTCTTCAGAATT
>DASC01000108.1:1466-26419 GCA_002503595.1 Candidatus Methanogaster sp. UBA203
TAACGGCTCCGTCGTCGATGCTTGCATCACCGGACCCGAGTCCCGGTCCAGTAACATAGAAACGATCGCATCGGGACTTGCCATTCAGTCCTTGATTGCGACCGGCTTCTTTGCCTCGCGTGTGAACATGATCGGCAGGACATTTAGTACCCCCAAGAGATCACCTCCCTTGATCTCGCCGGTCTCCTGCCCGAGAATGTATGCGACCTTGATGCACCGATCAACCTCGACAGGTGCGGCTCCGGCTCCTGATCCAACACGCACCACCGATACAAGCGCATGTGGGGAAAATGCGCAGAGGAGCGCGAGCAGGTCATGTTGCAGTGTAATCTCCCTGATTCTGATCTTCTCAAACGCGCCCTTTGCTATCGTCATATCCTCGTCTGCGACGATGATCTCCCACTTGGCGCGGGTTGCTATCGTAAACTCGTAAGGTGCTACTTCGACCTTGCTCCGTTCCAACCCCTGTTCTGTTGGGGACACGATCTGTATGGTTTGAGATTCCATGGCTCCACATCAACTGATTATAATATATAGCTATCCCAGTTGCATCTGGATCGAGTCAGGCCTCATGTCCATGAGCGACTGCAACCGGAGGTCGTCGCTTAACACATGATATACGTTATCCTGGGGCGTGTCAAGCGTTATCTCTTTGGTCACGCCGTACCTTCCGCGGTTTACAACGATCGCATTCACGATCCCGAGCATATCGAGTTCGCTGATCAGTTCGGTGATCCGCCGCTGTGTCAGCACATCGATGTCGATCATGCCGCACATGCGCTTGTATATCTGATAGACCTCACCTGTGGACATGATCCGCCTGCCAGATCTCCGGATCAATTCGGGAGCTTTGTCAAGGACCATGATGCTGTAGAGAACCAGTTTCGACTGGGTCGGAAGCGTCTTTATGACCTCTGCGACACGATCAAACTCGATCTTGGACTGCGCTCTCCTGACATGCATCTCCTGCACACCCTCCACCTTTTCACGCTCTGCGAGTTCAGCAGATATCCGGAGCAGGTCGAGGGCTCTGCGCGCATCACCATTCTCTCTTGCCGCAAGGGCAGCGCAGAGCGAGATTACGTCACCATCGATCACTCCACTCCGAAATGCCATCTCAGCACGCTGTTGCAAGACATCCGCGAGTTGATCAGCGTTGTACGGCGGGAAGATGAGTTCCTCCTCCCCAAGAGAACTCCTGACTCTCGGATCGAGAAATTCCGTGAACTTCAGGTCATTTGAAATCCCTATAAGACTGACTTTGGCATGTTCAAGCATAGAATTGATTCTTGACAGGTTATACAGCACATCGTCGCCTTTTTTTATCAGTTTATCGACCTCGTCCAGAATGATGACCACAACTCGTTTCTTGGAATCGATCGCGCTCTTGAATTCTGCAAATACCTGATCGGTGGGCCAGCCAGTCATCGGGATTCTTTTGCCGAAATTCCGTGCAAGTTCGGCTAGCAGACGATACTGGGTATCAATAACACCGCAATTGTTGTACAGAACCTCACAGGGGATTCCACGTGCTTCACCTGCTTTCTCGATCTCTTTTCCGACATGTGTGGTAACCGCGGTCTTGCCGGTTCCGGTCTTGCCATAGATCAGGATGTTTGAGGGCGTATCGCCACGTAAAGCTACTATCAATATCTTAAGAAGAGCGTCTACCTCGTTATCCCGATGTGGGAGATAATCCGGTACGTATGTGGAACGGAGCACATCCCTGTTCTCAAATATCGGTTTCGATTCCAGTAATTCATTGATAGCATTTGCTATGGGCGTTTTTTTCAATAATCTCCCTCCCTGCCGAAAGGTTTGCTACTTACCTTCAGGTACACCTTCTTAAGGATTGTGGATGTCTAATTTTATTTTAATAAAGTGAAAACTAAGGCGAGAGCCGTTTTCGGTCACGGGGGAACAGGACAACATCGCGGATATTTTTGATATGCAGCATGGTCATGACCAACCGCTCGGTTCCAAGACCCCATCCGGCGTGTGGAGGCATCCCGTACCTGAACGCCTTCAAATAAAAATCGAAACTGTCCGGGTTGAGTCCGTGCGCCTCGATCATCTCATAAAGAAGTTTGTGTGAATGTACGCGCTGTGAGCCCGACGCAAGTTCCATTCTCGGATGCATGAGATCGAACGATTTGCTGTATTCTGGCTTATCGTCGTATGGGTGGGTGTAATACGGCTTAATCTCGGTGGGCCAATCGGTGAGGAAGTAATGCTCACCGATAGCGTTTCCTATAGCGCGCTCGGCAGCCGTGCCAAAGTCCTCGCCCCACTCAGTGGTGTGCCCCTCAGAACGCGCAATCTCGAGCGCGTCATCGTAACTCACCCGCTTAAACGGAAGCTGCGGCGCCGAAAGTTCGATTCCGAGTTCTTCCAGTTGCGGTGCACAGTCAACAGATACCTGTGCGTACACCTCGTGGACCAAACGCTCAAGAACCCCCATCACATCGAGATGATCCATGAAACTCGCCTCGATATCGATCGAAGTAGCTTCATTCAGATGCCGCAGTGTGTCATGCTCCTCTGCCCGGAAGATTGCGCCGATCTCATAGACCCTGTCAAAGCCAGCCGACATCATGATCTGTTTGTACAGCTGCGGACTCTGATTTAAGAATGCCTCCCTGTTAAAGTAGGTGATCGGGAATAATGCTGTGCCGCCTTCGGTTGCAGCCGCAACCACCTTTGGCGTGTGGATCTCAATGAATCCTTCGTTTTCAAGGAAGTTGCGCACTGCCTTTAAGGCGTGGTGGCGGATCACGAATACATTGAGTGTCTTCCTACGCCTGAGATCGATAAATCTCGAATCAAGCCGGGTATCGATATCTGCACCGACCTTTCCAGTGATATCCATCGGTAGCGGAGAATCCGATTCAGAAAGCACGCTTAACGTCTGCGGGATGATCTCGTACCCGCGTGGGGCTTTATCTTCCCCCTTCACAGTTCCAGTCACCGTGAGCACAGACTCCCGGACCAGTCTCCTGGCAGAATCGAAGAGCTCGGGATCGGTCTTCTTCTTGACCATCGTGATCTGCATGAACCCGTCCCGGTCTCGCAGTATGAGAAAGTAGATTCCTCCAAGGTCACGCATCTCGTGTATCCAGCCAGCGACCGTTACGGTGTCGCCGCCCATCTCAGGCGTGATATCGGATGCATAATGAGTTCGCATGATGTCCATAATGGGTGTAAATGCGGGGGTATTTGTGTTATATGTTTTGGTGGCTTTTAAAATGTAAAGCCACGAGCCGCGGAGACTACGCAGAGAGGTCTGGGATAGTTTCCTTGCAAAGAAGGAAAGATTTATTAACTACCTTCCCCCTATACAGGGTATGGATAAGGATACGATAAAAAAACTGATAGTCCTGTCACAGGAGCAGGACGTGAAGCTGGTGGAGCGGGATCTGGAAATCTCTTTTGCTGGTAAGATAAATACTATAATCGGTTCCAGAAGGGCTGGAAAAACCTTCTTTATCTACCAGAAGATATATCAACTGAAGAGTGAAAATAAAGATAAAATTATATACATCAATTTTGAGGATGAGCGGCTTCTGCCAATCGAAAGAGGCGATCTCGACCTGATATTAGAATCGTACTACGAACTGTATCCGGAAAATGTTGGTGAAAAACTCTATATATTCCTTGATGAAATACAGACCGTCCCCTTCTGGCATCTCTTCCTCAGACGAATCTATGACCAGGAGAATGTGGAGATCTGTGTTACCGGTTCAAGCTCAAAACTGCTGAGTAAAGAGATAGCAACCCAGTTAAGGGGCAGAACATTAACTTATCTCATCTTCCCGTACTCTTTTAAAGAATTTTTAAGAGCCAGAGGCGTGACTCTGGAAAGGCACTTCGAATATACGCATTTACGCTACCCGATAAAAAAACTATTTCAGGAGTACACCCTGTTTGGTGGGTTTCCGGAAATTGCAGAGAGGGAGGAACCGCTCAAAACAAAGATTCTTCAGGAGTACTTCGAACTGATATTTTACAGGGATATGGTAGAGCGATACAGGATAAGAAACTTTGGCGTGGTGCGAGAGATGATGCTCTATCTTGTGAACAACTTCTCGTCATATTTTTCAACAAATAAATATTATAACCTGTTAAAGTCGCAGGGAAAGAAGGTCAGCAAAAACACCTTATTCACATATATATCCTGCATGGCAGATATAAACTTTGTATTTTTGGTTCCGAAATACGGTAAATTAAAGGAGCAGTTTGCAAACCCAAAGAAGGTTTATCTGATCGATACAGGTCTGATCAACGCGATCGCATTCAAGTTTTCGAGTGATATCGGCAGATTGTACGAGAATATCGTCTTTATAGAGCTTAAAAGAAGGGGAAAAGAGGTATATTACTGGAAGAATAAGCACGAATGCGATTTTCTGGTTAAAAAGGGGGAAGAAATCAAGGAAGCAATACAGGTCTGTTATGATCTGACAGAAGAGAACAGAGAGCGGGAAATTAACGGCATAACTGAGGCTATGGAAGAATTCCGGCTGGAAGAGGGTCTGGTGATAACAGGAGATCTCGAAGGAGAGGAAGAGATTTCATGCGGGAAGGTATCGTATAAACCCCTCTGGAAGTGGCTGTTGGAATAAAACAGTCTTGTTTCAGTTCCAATCCGGCAAACTCCACTAACACTTGACCGCCAAAGATATGCTACGGTCAGTTTATCTCCGCAGCCATCACCGCATTGCAGTCGCCACTGATCGTTATGATCGTGAGATTCAGGTCGCCCTGGTTGAATGCCACAGCGCACTCGAGATTGTCAGTCGTGTTCGCTGCAAGTTCATTTACGCGGGCGGTTGCATTCTCGCTGATGCCGATGCATGTGATGGTGCGCTCGCACCCGCCACCTACCGGACGCACCGCAGCATAATACTGCTCAATTGGAGAGTACATCCTCACTTCCTGATACGGCGCATCAAGATCCACGTTCTCGAGCAGACCCTCAAAGTTCGGATATGCGTTCGGTGCGCTCTCATCATCGATCACATCGACCGTTGCCTCGACCTTGCTGCGCGGACCAAGGATGCACGGATCGCCCATGATGTTGCATAGGTCCTTGTTTCGGATCAGCACCAGATAACCCTCGTACTTGGATGGTGCGACAATGGAAGACCCAAGTAGCAACTTTCTCGGATACAGCGTGTGCAATCCGATCTGGCTACCATCCATGAATACGGCAGAGTATGAATCAGAGACGTTTGTGCCGTAGAACCCATGCGGGACGATCCGTTCCGCAAGCGGCGTCCCTTCCAGATCTCCGGCACGGACGTACTGTGCCATAATCACACCCGGCGGGCTCGCATTAAGCCCGTCCGCTATCGAACCGAGCGGATGATCGACGAGTTTTCCAAAGTTGTCCAATGGTATACGACCGTCAGGTGACGTTTGTTGAGATTGGGCTGCATTATCAGGTTCGTGATCTCCCCAAAAAAGAGGCATCAGTGGGGATAGTACCATCATGAGCATCATGAACCCGGCAAGCGCCAGTATAATAAGGGTGGATGTCTTGTATTTCGCCATGCACGCCAGTATTGGCAGCAGGCGTTATTAATCTTGCCCGGGTATAGGGCTTACGGTGCCCTGCTTTTCATGATCTTCATAACCTCGTCCACCCGGTCCACGATCTCCTCAAACGATCTGGCAGTGGCGGAATTGATCTCCAGCACAAAGGGAATACCGCTGTCACCTGACCTTACAACCAGAGGATCGAGCGGCACGCTTCCAAGAAACGGCACGCCCATCTCCTCAGCAACGCGTTCTCCGCCGCCTTTCCCGAATAGATCGATCTCGCAACCGCAGTGTGGGCAGACAAAGCCGCTCATGTTCTCGATGATTCCGATGACCGGAATCTCCAGGTACCGTGCCATGTTTACTGCCTTCCTCGTATCGAGGAGCGCAACATCCTGAGGCGTGGTGACGATGATCGCGCCATCGACATCCACGAGCTCTGCGATGCTCATCGGTTCGTCGCCGGTTCCGGGAGGGAGATCGATTAACAGGTAGTCGAGCGCGCCCATCCAGTCCCACCGAATCCCCTCGATGAACTGCCGTATAAAGTCTGTTCTGAGCTGACCGTGCCACGGTACAGCAGCGTCCTTTTCGATCATAAAAGCCATCGACATGACAGAAAGCCCGTGATCGCAACCCAAGGGAAGGTATACCGGTATTAGAAGCTCTTCGTCTGCCGATGGGAGTTCATCCTCGATATTTAGCATCTTTGGTATGTTGGGTCCTGTGATGTCGGCATCGAGCAATCCGACATTCTTCCGGTTCTCGACCAGCCTGAGCGCAAGGTTGACCGCGACCGTGGTCTTGCCAACGCCGCCCTTGCCGCTCATGATCATGATCCTGTGTCGTATCGGGTCTGTTTCGTCTGTTTCAGTCATTGTGGTGTGATCCTCTCGAATTAAGTTAATTCGCCCGTCAACCCTTAAATATCACACGCGCATCCACCGCCACCACCACTTGTTCATACGCGATGAGCGGGTTTATATCGAGTTCGAATATCTTCTCTTTCGCAGCCATCGCAGATACCTTCAGTATAGTATCAACTATCGCTCCCACGTCGCATCCAGCCAAAATCGAGTGCCCCCTGATCTCCTCGGTCATCTCGATCGCATCCCGCTTTGTAAGTGGAACTATCCGAAACGAGACATCGTCGAGCACCTCAACAAAGACCCCGCCGAGCCCGAACATTACAGCATGACCGAACTGCGGGTCACATTTTATCCCGATTATGATCTCTGTTCCACGCGGCACCATCTCCTGGACGAGAACTCCATCGATTCTCGCATTTGGAGCGTGTTTCTTCGCATTCTCCACGATCGTCTCGAATGCAGCACCCACATCCGGCTTCCCCACATCGAGAAGAACGCACCCGGCAGCGTTCTTGTGCGCGATATCTGCGGAGGATATCTTCATTGCAACAGGAAACCCGATCTCGCGTGCAAGCAAAGACGCATCCTCTCTGCTCCTTGCCACGACTTCCCTTGTTACGGGTATCCCGTACTCTGCCAGCAGTTTTTTCGATTCGTGTTCGGTTAATATCTTCATCTCTTCTTCAAAATCCTTTTGTAACGCACCAGATTATTAAGTGCGACTACCGCACGCTCTGGCAGCGGATAGTTTGGTATTCCGTTCTCTTCTAATCGTTTTACCGCCGTCCCAATACCTTTTCCACCGATCCATGCTGTTATCACCGGTTTATCGCATCTCCCGCTCGCATCGATCACTGCCTCTGCCGGCAGGCACGGATCCACCATCTCGGCATGGACATATATCACCAAAAGCGCGTTTATACTCCGATCAGAGAGTATGATATCCGTAACATCCTTAAACATCTCGTAACTGCCGTCCCCTGCCGTATCCAGAGGATTCGCAGGCGTTGCAATCGCCGGAAGCACGCCTTTTAGCATCCGAACCGTACGCTCCGACAGGTCCGGGAGATGAAGCCCGAGGTCTTCACATAGATCTGCTGCGAGAATTGAAGCGCCTCCGCCGTTTGAGATGATCCCGATGCCATCACCTGCGGGCGGAGATATCGAGAGCGCAAGCGCAGAATCGAACAGCTCCTCGAGCGTCCCTGCCCGGATGACCTTTGCCTGCTTAAATGCCCCGTCATAGATCCGGTCGGTGCCGGCAAGTGTTCCTGTGTGCGACAGTGCCGCCTTACTTCCTGCCCGCGATCTCCCGGTCTTTAGCGCGATTACCGGCTTTCTGATCCTGCTTGCGACATTGATGAATCGCCTTCCCCGCTCTATCCCCTCGATATACATCATGATCGTTTTTGTGTGCCGATCAGCACTCAGATGCTCCAGAATGTCAGAATCATCGACGTCTGCCTTGTTCCCGACTCCGACAACGAGGTGAAGCCCCATCTGCTGGCTGACCGCCCAGTCCACAAGTGCAAGCCCAAATGTTCCGCTCTGGGTCACAAACGAGATTCCACCTTTCTCTGGCATCTGCGGGATGATGCTCGCATTCAGGTTCAGATGCGTGTTGATGAAACCGAACGTGTTCGGACCGATCATCCGCATCTCGTAGTCCTTCGCAATATCGCTGACCTTGTTCTCAAGTTCCCTGTTCCCGACCTCGCTGAAGCCCGCTGATACGATCACGACTCCCCGGACGCCTTTTCTTCCGCAGTCCTCCAGAACCGCGGGGACAATCTCTGCCGGAACTGCGATTATGCCGAGATCGACTCTATGGGGGAGGTCGAGAACCGAAGGATAGCATCTCATCCCCAGAACCTCGTCTTCGTTTGGGTTCACCGGATAAACCTCTCCCGAGTATCCTCCCGAGATGATGTTATCTAATATCCGGTATCCCCATTTTTCACGATTCGGGGATGCGCCGATTACCGCAATCGAATCCGGTTCAATGACCTTCGAGAGCATGAGATTAGAGGTTATATGCATCCGCGGTAGCTCATCGCAGAGAGTACCCGTTCCTTTGCGATCATTTCAGCGGCATCCCGCGGATACAAACCCTCGCTGTACGTTTTATCGAGGATTTTCTTTGTGTTCGCTCTTATTTTACTCTTGATTTCGGAAAAAGCCTCTTTCTCGCTCCCGCGCCTGTACTCGACCGCAGCCGCGATGACGCCTCCTGCATTTGCTATGAAGTCGGGGACCGATAGAACCCCCCTCTCGTGAAGCGCCTTCTCGGCTCCGGTTGTTATCGCAATATTCGCACCCTGGATTACGAGCTTTGTATCAAGTGTGCCGACGTTTCTCTCATCGATGACGTCAGGTCTTGCAGCAGGAACGAATATGTCGCCGGGTATCTTCAGGAGATCTCCGGTCTTCAGCCTTTCCGCGTCCTCGTAATAGATGACGGACCCTTTCTCTTCCTTCACCTGTATCAATCCCGAAACATTGATGCCATCCTTATTATACACAGTTCCGCTCGTATCGCTTGCAGCCACAAGGCTTGCTCCCTTCTCTTCGAGAAATCGCGCCACATTCTTGCCCACGTTCCCGAAGCCCTCGACAACAAGTCTTGCGCCATTCAAATCCAGATCTATGTACTCCTTCGCAACTTCTGCACATTCTGCGATCCCGAAACCGGTTGCTCCAATCTCATCGAGAGGGATTCCGCCAAGCACTCTCGGAAGACCGACAGCCCACTTTATTTCATCGAATATATAAGCCATGCAGGATTCGTCGGTGCCCATATCAGGACCTGGAATGTAATCGTGAAGCGATTCGATCGCTCTTGCGAACATTCGTATGAGACACTCTTTATCCCCAGTCTTCGGGTCCGCGATGATTCCGGCTTTGCCGCCCCCGTGCGGAAGCCCTGCCGCAGCATTCTTGAGTGTCATCGCCCTTGCGAGTCTCATTATCTCTGTTGTGGTAAGATCCGGAGCCATCCGGACGCCGCCAATGGCAGGTCCCGCGGCGACGTTGTCAATGACCACGATCGCTCTTAATTTTGCGACGGGTTCGTAGATGTGGATTATCTTCTCAGGTCCAAGATCGTCAGTGTATTCCTCAAAGATTGTCTGGCTTACGTCCATGGTATCAGATCCTCCTCTTTGTCCGGTGTTGGAAATTGAGGTGTTTTATTAATGTAACCAACTCAAGGTATATATAGCCACAGATTAACACGGATTACACAGATGGAAAATTATAAACATAATGAGATAACTGAAAAAATAATCGGAGCCGCATACAAGGTGCATAACACACTTGGCTCTGGTTTTTTGGAGAAAGTGTATCAGAATTCTCTTGTAATTGAGATTCGAGCGCTTGGGTTTGGTGTAGAGGTTGAAAAACCTATGAAAGTTCATTATCATGGCGAAGTCGTTGGTAACTATGTTGCCGATATTATAGTCGATGGGGAGGTTATTCTCGAAATCAACGCCGTAAAAGAATTATCCGGAATCCATGAGGCTCAGATCCTGAATTATCTCAAAGCAACCGGTATTGAGGTGGGTCTCTTGATCAACTTTGGTAGGTCTGTAAATATAAAACGCCGTATAATGGACAAAGAATGAATCTGTGTTAATCAGTGTTAATCTGTGGCTAAAAAACATTATCAGCCACTGATTTACACCGATTTCAGACTTTCATGGTATCAGCGGTTTCCGCATTGGAAGAACTCAATTTACGGTTGGCGCATAGCATAAGTTAAGCGCATGACCACATCCATCTATCTAGATGGTGGAGTGTATAATTAGAATTGCCGGATAAACAAGGATTTAAACTTCAGCGAGAGTGGTATCTCTGATGACCCTGTACCAGATACTCACCGCAGTCAGCAATACTGTCTGGGATCCGTTCATGATGGTTCTGCTCATCGGGACCGGCATATTTCTTACGTTCAGGTTACGAGGGATCCAGGCACGTAAACTGGTGTATACCCTCCGCCTCATGCTCGAACGTAAAGAAGAGGGCAGGGGCGACATATCGCCATTTCGTGCTTTGATGACCACGCTTTCAGGCACCATCGGCACAGGCAATATCGCAGGTGTCGCAACCGCAATCTCACTGGGCGGTCCGGGAGCGATCTTCTGGATGTGGCTGACAGCCATTGTTGGGATGGCGACAAAGTTCGCTGAATGCACACTTGCCCTACATTTCAGGGAAAAACTGCCTGACGGCACCATGATAGGCGGACCATTTTATTATCTTGAGCGCGGGCTTAAAAGTGCGCGATTGGGACTGGTTCTGGGCATGGCTTTCGCCGCAGCTGGCGCATTTTCATCGATTGGCGGAGACAATATGGCGCAGGCTAACTCTGTGTCCCTTGCACTGAAGGACACGTTTCACATCCCGGGGATTGTCACTGGCTTGCTGCTGGCACTGGCGGTGGGGATTGTTGTCATTGGCGGGATTACGAGACTCGGGTATGTAGCCGGAAACCTGGTACCGTTCATGACAGTTATTTACATTTCAGCAGCCATGGTTGTTCTGGTATTGAACTTTAAAGAGGTGCCAGGGGCTTTTTTGCTGATAATCAAGAGCGCCTTATCAGGTCATGCCGCAGTCGGTGGATTTGCAGGGGCTACTGTTGCTCATGCCATGCGGTTCGGGATCGCGAGAGGTATCTTTTCCAATGAAGCAGGTCTTGGAAGCGCGCCCATGGCACATGCCACTGCAAAGACCCGGCAAAGCGTCAGGCAGGGATTGATCGCCATGCTTGGTCCGTTCATCGATACCATCGTGGTCTGTACCATGACCGGTCTGGTCATCGTATCCACGGGAGCATGGGAGACTGGCAAGACCAGTACTCGCTTGAGCATCCACGCATTTAACTCAGAAATAGGATACGCCGGCGATCTGGTGATAACTCTTGCTATGGTGCTCTTTGCCTTCACAACCATTCTGACATGGTCGTTCTATGGCAAGCAGTGCCTCGCATACTTTGTGGGAAAGGTGTCAGAAGATGTCAGATTCTACAGGTTTTCCCTTGTGGTGTATTATTCCGTATTTCTGGCGGGAATCGTCGTGGGTGCCGGTGTGGTGGACCTTCCGAATGCGGATACCTGCCTTGAGAGTATCTGGCTGTTTACGGATATTAACAATGCCCTGATGGCAATTCCCAACCTGATAGGGTTGCTTTTGCTGAACCGGATCGTGGTGGGGATGGTCAAGGATTATTTTAAGGCGTGAGTGGGTGAAATCGGTTGGGGGCGCATAGAGGTCGATCAGGTTTAAGTGTTATAGTGACGTTACTAAACGCATGGGACGATCTACCCCATACAGCAGGATTAAGGCATCATTGTTGATTTGTGCCAGTGAACTTGCCGGAGCAGACGGTAAGATAGATGGTGTGAATTCGCTATGTGCAGACTCCGTACTTAAGTCCGGGGTTTGGTGACTTCGGGATACTGTCGTTGTATGTGCAGAGGTCGGGTGGATGAAGGGGTCAAATGAAAACCCCAAAAAGATTTATGTATATTGTAAGGCAAATCTTACATACAGCGAGGTGATCGAAATGATAAATGTTGCAATAACAAAACTCAGTTCCAAAGGACAGATAGTGATTCCTTCGGAAATGAGAGATGATTTCAGTAAAGGGGAAAAACTTGTCATAATCAAGAGCGGAAAACAATTGATCTTGAAAAAGGTAAGCGATTTAGGTAAGAACTTCGAAGAGGATCTTGCTTTTGCTAAAAAAACAGAAGAAGCATGGCAGAGTTATGAAAGCGGGGAATTTGTTTCCCTGCCTGCTGACAAATTTCTTGAAGAGCTGGAAAAATGTTAGAGGTAGCACATAAACCCAATTTTTTAAAAAAGATACATAAAATAAAAGATAGTTCTGTTAAAGAACGAGTTAAAAATCAAATCAAAAAAATATTAGAAAATCCCGAAATCGGGAAACCAATGAGATACGTAAGAAAAGGAACAAGAGAACTTTATATGGGTTCTTTTAGACTGTCTTATGCTTATTTAAAGGATGAAAATAAAATAATCTTTTTAGATCTGTACCATAAAGATGAGCAATGATTTTTTGGGCACTCTCGATTTTTCCAGTGATATCGCCATGCCCTTATATTCTACCGCAGAGTGCGCAGAGCCACGCAGAGGACTTATACAGTCTCGAAACTCTGTGCCCTCCGCGTTCGGCCTTCGGCGATACTTCGTATTCCGCGGTGATAAATCACTGGCTTTTCAGACAGTGCCGATTTTTTGTCCACCAATTTATTTAAGTGATGCAAGTATATGCCAGATACTCCTCCCGGGAAAACATGGCGATATCAGTCGTTCATCCCGTCCAAAGCGGAGTTTTCAGGAAATGCCGCATTTCCAAATTTTATCACCGGAAAAGTTTATGTGCGAACAAGTATATTTCGGAATCAGCCGGATATAACTACCATTCCTGCCAAGAGGTATTACAGATGTCAAAAGTGGTCGATGCTGGAACGATTGTATGGATGTGAGACATTGGTCTATGTGAAATTCTTCAGATGCATAGGATGCAAAAGTTCCTATTCCCCTGAGAAGATCCGGAAATGCCCGGTCATGAGGTGTCCGAAGTGCAATTCTGCGCTTGATGCCGAGTATGACTACAAATCGATACAGCGTACGATTCGCAAGGACGAATTCATGCGCGAGTGCCCGGGTCACTGGAAATACTGGGCATTCATGCCGGTTGGCGATCTCTCCGGGATCGTTTCGATGGGCGAGGGGGGTACGCCTCTTGTTGACCTGACAAGACTGATGCCGCAAGCAAAGAAGTTTCTTGTGAAGTACGAGGCAGCCAATCCAACGGGCTCGTTCAAGGACCGCGGCTCATCACTCGAGATCACAAAAGCGGTCACCTGGGGGAGAAAGAGAGTAGTGATTGCATCAACAGGGAATATGGGGTCTTCTGTCGCCGCATTCGCCGCATTTGCCAGACTGGGATGCAAGATCATCATCCCTGAAATCGTTGCACCAGCGAAGATCGTCCAGATGAAGGCTTATGGCGCTGAGATCGAGCTTGCAAGCGGCGACTACGCAGATGCCATGAATATTGCCGAGAACCAGGTCCGCAGTGATCCTGAATCATTTCTGGCAGGCGACTACCCGTGGCGGTGCGAGGGCACAAAGACGGTGGGGTTCGAGATCGCTGACCAGATGTACTGGCGCGTTCCTGACGCTGTGATCGCGCCCATAGGAAACGGCACCCTGATCTGGAGCGTGTGGAAGGCATTTAAAGAATTGATGATCACCGGGATCACCGATGCGCTGCCGCTCATGGTAGGTGTTCAGGCAGAGAGATGCGACCCGGTCGTGAGAGCATGGGAGGAGCGGACTGACACAATCGTGCCGATAGAAAATCCAAGAACCGTTGCCTCTGCAATCGCATGTGGCGCTCCGATCGATGGTCTGCTTGCATTAAAAGCGATCCGCGAGTCAGGCGGCATCTGCATAAAGGTGACTGACGAGGAGATCCTCCGGGCGAGAGATGAACTCGGATCAAATGGCGTCTTTGTTGAGCCAAGCGGGGCTGTTGCGTTTGCAGGGGCAAGGAAGACTGGCGATCTGTTGGATCAGAAGACGGTTGTCTGTATCGCAACAGGGCATGGACTCAAGGATATGTATGGCATCGAGTGATGTGATGCTGCCTCATGTCTTCCAGCCCGATCTCCGTTGACATATAGGGCGGTGAATTGTCGGAACTCGAAAGTAGTTGGGATACTGATACTACAGGTATAGATCTGATTCAAAAGACCCAGGTGACTTTGTAACCCCGGTATGCACGAAACTCTGCATGAACCGGGCAAGATCCAGAAGTTTTTATCTGAATTGTACGATATCAAGATAGATTTTTGATAAACAAGCATCTACAATGGGGATTATACCGAAAGGTTTATATAGACCAGCTTGATACTACAAGCAGGTTGGAGATTGATATGACTGTTGTTAATCTAATGTCACAAGAAGTCGTGTGCGTCACAGCAGATGATTTTGTAACATACGCACGCCAGATCATGCGCGATCATCATCTCCGAAATCTTCCTGTCGTGGAGGATGAACGATTCATGCGCGTGCTCGGGATACTAACGGATCAGGACGTGATGCATATTTCGTCAGCCCGTTCAGGTGTAACTGTGCGTGGGTTCGCGACCGTTTGTCCTGCCATAACCCCGGATACCGATGTACAGGAGGCTGCAAGGATGATGGTTGACGCGAGGTTGAATATGGTACCGGTGATCAGATCCATTGATGATCAGACGCTGGTCGGAGTGCTGAGTACCACCGACCTTCTGAAGAAGTTGCGTCCGGCAAAGCATCTGGTGGTGCGAGATATCATGAGCGGGAAGGTTGTGACGTGCTCGCCAGAGGATCGGATTGCGAAGGTGTGGTCAACCATGCTCGAATCAGATTATACAGGACTGCCTGTCACATCCCCAAAGGGGGCGGTGATCGGAGTTGTCACAAGGTATGACATCATCAAGGCAGGATTTGCAAGAATCGGGCTTGAGGATGAAGGCGGTACCAGAGCAAAACAATCGCCGCTGGTCGAAAGAGTCATGAGCACCCCGGCATACACAATCTCTCCAGCAACATCTGTTTCGGAAGCCATCGGCACGATGCTTGAACTGGACGTCGGCAGACTTTCGGTGGTTGATGGAGGTAGACTGGTCGGGGTCATTGATAGAATCGATGCGGTGCAGGCGTGTCTGTCGTGACGGTTTCCCTGCTGAGGAATGGATGAGACGTTACAACGAAGACAGGGAGTTGGGATTCCGACGGTGTTTGTGTCTGATCTGACTGGTCGCCAGATGGGATTTTTGAGAGAGACTTTGGTAAAATCCGGTTGTTTACTGATCGATGGTGTGTATTTTTGGATTGGCTCGGATGGTTCGCGTCGGTTTGGCGAGTTGTTCATGTGGGGCTTGTGGATGAGTGGCGGAGTGGCTGGGAACCGTGTTCGGAACCCGGGTGTGTTTCGGAAGTACGACCCCATTCAGAGATCGATCTTCGCCTCCCTCTTCAGTTCCTGCATCTTCCTGTAAAACTTATCAACCCAGTGATTCAACATGCTCCGCCTGACCCGCGTCTTTCTGTCCACCATCGGTTCCCCGTCTCCCCTTCCCACGAACTTCGCCTCCTTCTCGATCAGGCGTTCAAATCGCCTCACAACTACTGGAATCTTGCGGTCGATCAGCCAGGTATAGCTCTGCTTTACGGTTCCGGTGGTAGCGAGATGGTCCAGATACGATTCCCCAACATCATGAATCCATTTCTCCCAACTGGTAGCATCATCGGGTGGTACCCCGGCAAGATCGGCATCCAGCCCACCATCTGTCAGATAATCCAGGTACGTCCTCCCAACCTCAGTGAGCCAGTCCTGATATTTATTCCGGAGCATGCCAATGATCTTTTGCTGGTCAGTTGCCCAGTTCCGGTTTTCTCCGGTCTCATACGTCCCGTTGAGCCGATCTTCGAAGTCCGGGATGAGTTCCCTGACAAAATCATCATCGATTGCCAGGCTTCTGATCTGCCACAGGAGTTCGTCATAGCGTTCGCGCTGCCTGATTGCCGTAGTGCGGCTCATCACCACATCATCGTCCCTGATGATATGGAAATCCGGGATCGCCTGCCGCACGAGTTCCTCATGGTGTGCATCGACCCTGTTTCGCGTATCGACCAACACATTCAGGCGGCTTATGTAATACTTGATCTGACTGGTATCCTTCCCGGTGATCGGATCGATCCAGTCCCAGAAGATAGGGATTCTCACAAGACCAAGTTCGACCCTTCCGATCTTCTCACGTTTGTCCTTTATCTCGTACGCCAGCGCCAGATCGGCGCCGACGAGTTCCTCGATCGTAGAGATGTCGGCACCCTCGCTTTTTCTCGAGGGCCAGAGTTTTTCGTTTACAGACATGCGTCGCAGACTACAATTAATGCGTTTTTACTTGATACTCAGGGGATGGGCTGTTAACTTGCTTGGGTGTTCGAATGCAGCGACCGGACTTGAGTTGTGGTATTCCATCGTTCATCGCCAGACATGGTGATAGTCCTCTCAGGGATTCTCTGGTAAATAATTTACCCGGATGGAGGTTTTATTGCGACATCGCCCACTGACAAACTTTCATATCCACTTCAAAAAGTATGGTAAAACTCATCTTCAGTCTTTCTGAAACTATACGAAAAAACATCAATCTGTGTTCATCCGTGTTAATCTGTGGATAAAAGTCATATCAGCCACAGATTGACGCAGATTACACGGATTTAAGGCAACATCAGCGTAAATTTGTGAAATCTGCATCTACGATAATTATCAAAATTGCCTATTTTTTAGATGGTGCCTCGGTTACCACTTAATTTGAAGCGGATACAAATTTTCCAATCTTCTGGTAAGCCCAAGTTTCATAACTTCTTCATCAAATCCCAATCTCATACGCATACCCCCGCGCCTCCAGTTCATCCCATTCCCGGTCAACCTCCGCCTGTATCGCCGCAATATCTTCATCAGACAGATGCGAAAACCTCTCCTGCGCTCGCAGATACTCTGAAACCTCCCGCCTCTTCTTCGGAATGTAAGTCATACTAACCCTGCCATCCGTAATCTCATAGAGCTTCCACATCCCTGTTCTCACTGCCAGCCGCCCGATATTGATCCCCTCTGCCGGATCAAAACCCCAGCCGACCGGGCATGGTACCAGCAGATCGATATAAGCCATCCCCGCTACCTCAGCTGCTTTCTTAACCTTACTTAAAAAATCGATCGGATATGACGGACACGCAGTCGCAATGTATGGTATCTTATGAGCTGCCATGATTGCAGGCATATCCTTTGCCACCTCAACCTTTCCGGCCGGCGTTGTCGATGTATATGACGCACGCGGCGTCGAGCTTGCCCGCTGGTGACCTGTGTTCCCGAATGACTGGTTGTTGTAGCAGATGTAGATCATGTCGATATTCTTCTCTGCCGCTCCTGATAGGCTCTGGAGTCCGATGTCGTACGTTGCACCGTCGCCAGCATAACCCAGTATATTGGCTTTTATATTCTTCCTCCGCAGCGCATAGTAGAGTGCTGTTCCTGCAGCACCAGTATTCTCGATTGCGAGATGGAGCCACGGAACCCGAAGCGGCGTGGTCGGATAGACCGGGAGCAGGGTCATGCAGCCGGAGCCATTGATGACGATTGTGTCCTTCCCGAGAACCTTCAGTGCAAGACGAAGCCCGAGAGACGCCGAGCAGCCCTGACATGCGACATGCCCTCCGACAAGGTAATCTTCCATAGGGATATCGGTTAATTTCTTCAGATCAGTGGTTTTCAAAATATCCACTCCTCTACATCTTTTCCAAGTCTTCCGAAGATCTTCTCGTACTTTTCAACACCGATCCTTCTGCCTCCAAGCCCTGCAATGAAACTGGTAACGCTCCTTCCAAGGCAGGCTTTCACCTCGGTTGCTATGATTCCGCCGCTTCCTGGGGAGATGTCCTGGTCGATTACGCCGATCTCTTCCACATCAGAGAGCGCATTAATGATCTCCTCGCATGGAAACGGTCGCATTGTCCTCAACCTGAGCATTCCCACCTTCTCTCCATCCGCTCTCAGTTTGTCAACCGTGTATTTGAGTATCGCTGACTCAGAGCCAGCAATCACAAGCACACGCTCGGAATCATCCAGACAGTACGGCTCGACAAGCCCGTACTTCCTGCCGGTCGTCTTCTCCCACTCTGCACAGACATCCGTTATGACGCCCTTTGAATTCTGCATCGCGATGCGCTGCTGTGATCTGAAGTACATGTACTCATCAAAGACAACGCCGCCCACGCTCATGGGCTCTTTCGGATCCAGAATGGTGTGCTTCGGGTTGTATGCAGGCAGAAAATCATCTATCTCGTCCTGACCAGGGATCTCCACAGGTTCTCTTGTGGCGGAAAGTATGAAGCCATCGAGATTGATCATCACCGGCAGCAGGACCTCGCTATTCTCTGCAATCTTGTATCCCATCACCACGCTGTCCAGAACCTCCTGGTTGTTCGAGCAGAATATCTGGAGCCATCCGGAGTCCCGCTGCGCGAGTGCGTCGTTATGATCGGACCAGAGCGTTATCGGAGCGGAGAGCCCCCTGCTGACGTTGACCAGGATCACGGGAAGCCTGAGACCGCTCGTCACAAACATCATCTCGGTCATAAGCATCAACCCTTGCGAGCTTGTCGCGCTGAAGACGCGTGTGCCGGCAGATGAGGCGGCTGCAAGAGCGCTCTGCACGCTGTGTTCTGATTCCATCGGCAGAAAGTCCGCGTCCATCTCGCCACTTGCAATCCACGATGCGATCTCCTCTATTATCGCGGTCTGGGGAGTTATCGGAAAGTTCGGGATTATCTCTGCCCTCGCAAGTCTTGCCCCCCATGCGGCAGCGCCATTCCCGGTGATCATCTGTCTCGTGTTCACTTTTCACACCTCCCTTTTGGCTGTGATGAACTTGCATTCATTTACACAGATCCCGCAGCCCTTGCAGTGATCGTAGTCGATCCGGATATCATCGTCATCGACGTGTATAGCGCCTTCCGGACAGAAGACCCAGCATTTGCCGCACCTGACACATCTATCGCTGTCGATTGTCGGTCTGAAGACTCTCCACGTCCCGGTATTGTTTTTAAGTGCACTCGCAGGCTCCCTGATCACTGGAACGCCGCTCTCTCCATCGTAGGATATATTAATGATCTTCATCTCGCTGTCACCCCCTCCCCTGTCACCAGCTCATGGGCTTTCAGCGCGCCCTCTATGTTCTTATCGACCAGATCCAGAGGATATTTTCCGAGTTCGTCTCTGACCGCCTTCCTAAACGCATCGACTGTGATCAGATGCGTTATTCCGATGAGAAATCCGATGATCACCACATTCGGGATCGGCTTTTTCAGGTACTCGAGTGCAATGCCTGTTCCATCGACACAGAAGACTCTTAGATCTTTTATTTCAGGATGCGCATCCTTAAAATCCCCTGTGTCCCGGGTTGTGTTTATTATTATGGTGCAATCGTCCGGTAAGTCTGAAAAGACATCCTTGACCTCGATGATCGACTCATCGAGCAGTACCAGGATGTCGGGCTTTGCGATGTACCCTCTCAGAAGGATCGGTTTGTCGTCGATTCGGACAAACGCCATGACCGGCGCGCCCCGTCTGGCAGCGCCATAGAGGGGGAAGTCCTGCGCATACAGCCCATCGTAGAGCGCTGCTGTGCCAAGTATTCGGGAGGTCACAACCACGCCCTGACCTCCTCGCCCGTGTATTGTTATCTCGAGCATGGAAAGTTCCACCATTCATCCGGAAGCGGGAGACACGTCGGTAATTGATCTACTCTTCCACATAGTCCCATATAACAATTTGTGTTTTTCATGGGCTTCCCGCGTCCACCGACTTGACCCGGGTTATTTTGTGGCAGTCCCTTGCTTTGTACTCACTTTCACCCTGCACTTCGCACAGGTTTATACTGATCCAGAGATCATCTCTCTTCATGCTCTACACCGTGCGTGAACTGACGCAGTACATCAAGCACCGGCTTCAGGATGATCCGTCGCTCTGCGAGGTCTCTGTCAGGGGCGAGATATCCAATTTCACGCACCACACGTCAGGGCACATGTATTTCACGCTGAAAGACGAGCATAGCCAGTTAAACTGCGTTATGTTCCGTGGTGCGAATACGAAGCTTGCATTCAAGCCCGGGACCGGGCTGAAGGTGGTATGCAGCGGCGATATCACGGTGTATGAGAAAAGAGGCGTGTACCAACTGACGGTCTGGGATATTCAGCCGGACGGCATCGGCGCGCTCTATCAGGCATTCGAGCAATTAAAAGCGCAATTGTCTGAGAGGGGGTTCTTCGATCCTGCCCGCAAAAGGCCGCTACCTCTGTTTCCAAAGACGATCGGGATTGTCACATCCCGCACAGGTGCCGTGCTGCACGATATACTAAACGTCATCAGACGGCGTTTTCCTGCTGTGCGGATCATCCTTGCGCAGACCCGGGTGCAGGGCGAGGGGGCGGCAGCAGAGATCGCAGGCGCGATCGAGCAGATGAACAAATTGTCGCGCACAGACCCGATCGATGTGCTGATCGTTGCCAGGGGCGGCGGCTCGATCGAGGAACTCTGGCAGTTCAATGAACTAAAGGTTGTGGAAGCGGTCTTTGATTCCGAAATCCCGATCGTATCCGCGGTCGGGCATGAGACTGATGTCACGATCTGCGATTTCGTTGCCGACCTGCGTGCGCCGACGCCATCAGCGGCTGCCGAGATCGTGGTGCCTGACAGGGAGCAGCTCCGGCAGCAGATCGCGGGGCACAAGATCAGACTCGATCATGCGATCCGGCGGACGGTCGAGATGTCCAGGGATCGGCTGGCGCGTGCAGAGCGGGGTGTTGTGCATCCGAGAGACCGGATCAACCAGTTGCGGCAGTACCTCGACGAACTGACACGGCAGATGCACACAACGGTTACGCACCGGCTACAACTGCGCAGAAAGGATCTTTCCATGCTCGGGGCGACGCTTCACGCATTAAGCCCGCTCAACCACCTGCAACGCGGATACAGCATCGTTTTAAGGGCGCCTGACCGGGCGGTCGTAAACACGATCGACGCCGTGACCGCAGGAAGCGATCTCTGGATACTGGTAACGGATGGAAAGATCGGATGCCGGGTACGTGAAATAAAGGAGGGCTGGGACCATGAGTGAGAATGAGGATATTACATTTGAGGATGCACTTGCAGAACTGGAAGATATCGTGCATGAACTGGAGGAGTCGGGATTAACGCTCGAAGACGCTCTTCTGAAGTTCGAGACCGGGGTTAAACTCTCGAGACTCTGCAACAAGGAACTGGACGATGCCGAGATGCGGATCGAGCAACTGACCGAGGGCGAGGACGGAGTGCGAACAGAGCGAGTGGAGATCGAGTGAATCGATGTATCAGTCCCGGAACCGCAACGTCTGCACGTGATTCCGCTCCACCTCGAAGATATCCGCGTAGAACTCGATCCTCGCTCACCTGAAGCTTGCGGATGATCCGCGACGCAGTATCATGACCGGGCGCGCTGTCTGCAAGAGATTCACCTTCAGCAGTGCACACAGAAGAGGATCACCCAATCATCCCCAATTTTTTTAATCTTGACTCGATACCGCCTCTTTGCCTTCCAAATAGTTCCACAAGCTCTTCTATAGTTTTGCCAGACCAGTACTCGGCGATTAATTTTTTATCGTCTTCTTCTGTCCACGACTCATACGTCCGTGGATATGCTTTCCGGACATTGCTCACCGAATATGCTTTGGATTTGCCAGAATGTATCTCTCCCCGGTCCTGATCCTTCTCTCGATAGTCTGGAAATGCATGAATTCCGGAGACCTGCAGGTAACATCTGTTATGCATCTTTGCAAAAGGTCTTGTTAGACCTACGCGGAGGAATACCTCGCTTCGATTCAATCTCTGCTGTAGTTCCGATCCTATAGCGCCTGTGCTCCTTCCATCTCGAATTCTCAGCCTGTCACAATACATTCTGAATGCGCAATCGGTAACCGGTAGATTGTAGATCGCCCCGCTCATATCAGAGAATGTTATTCTGTATCCGTATTTCCCTACCTCTTTCCTCGAATAATTGACACCCAGTACTTTTACTGCTTTTATCGCCCCCAACGATCTGTTTCCTTCTCCCTGATTTGTATACCGCCCTTCATGAATAGCCGCCCCGAATATCTCCCGGACAGATCGGTCTGATATACGTTCCAGGAATCCTCTCATCTCTTCTTCAGAGAGACGACCCATCAACCCGGGTCTGTAGTTCGTATCCAGCTCCCAGTCCTCTGCATGTGGTGGTTTTGGCAACGGACGAATAAATTTAAATTCAATCTCTGCGAATGGAGTTATGATTGGTTTACCGGTTTTGTCGAGAATGTAATCTTCTTTTACTCCGCCGTATGGAATTACCGGGCGTATTACATTGTTCTCTCTGTCAATTCCAACTATACAGATCCTACCTTCCTTCATTCTGCTCAAATCAGTGATGATCAGTCGTTTAACCCCTCCAACCTCTGTCCCGGTGGGTGTGCTGTGTGACACGTCTGCACGTTCCACCGGAAAAACCTGCTCTGCATAGGTGTACCACATATCGCGTGTCGCCTTTGCTTCTGCAAGCTCCGATTCTGAGATTAAGCCATTTTCAATCAAATCCCGAATCTTTTTGTTCTCAACTCTGAGCACTGCTTCCCACAGCCCTTTTGGCGCGAGAATTGACTTCAGAATGGTTTCATTCCAGCTTATCTTCGGTCGATTCACTCTATATACATGTACATCCTCTGCATACACCTCGTCTACATCGTTGGAGTCAAATTCAGTGAATAAAACTTCTTTTAGTTCTGATATTCTACTTTCAAGCACTCTAATCTTTTCTTTCAATTCAAAATACTCTTTTGCGATAGTTTCGATCTCTTTTTTCATAGATGCACCACCTCAACACCCTTCCAGTATTTCTTCAGATATTCTGCCAGCAATCTCCTGTGACAGTGATCTGCGGACGATTCACTGCAGAGAAGACACGTATCCGTCTCAAAAAATGATCTATCAAGTATATCCAGAACTTTTCTCTTCTCAAGAAGGCGCGTATATTCATCGATATATCTATCCCAGTCCCCTTCTTTATTGTAGCGGTCTCTGATGTCTTTCGTCGGCGCAAGGAACGTGAAATGATGGTAATCGATGCCGCACAACTCGTTCAAAAAATATTTGAGATCGTCTCTCTTCGCAAATCCAGCGAGTTGAGATGTGTTATTGAGCCGCACATCGACTATCTGCGCTATATCATTTGCTTTTAGTATCTCAAAAAACTTCTTTGCACTCTTTTTGGTGAAACCAATGGTATAAATCCTCATAGTATCAGAACAGCGTAAGTTGAATCGTCTTCTTCTCTGGTTTTTCTACTCTTTCCTGACTCCCGTCCCCCCTTATATGTATAACGGTTACACCTTCTCTCAACAAACTCTGGGTGATCAGGTGATGCCTGTGGCACTTATGCGGATCCTCCTCGCCACACATCACAACGACGTTTTTTTCATTTGCGAGTCCGATCAGCGCTGAGATCCCTTTTTTGTACCATTCCTTTCCTGCCACTTTTTCATAGATGATATCTCCATTATTATAACAGGTATCGTCTTTTGGTCTCCCCCCAAGAACGTTTCCGATATGTTCGTCCTTCATAAAGACGTATTCGATGCCAGTGTCTTGAAGTCGTGCCTTTATGCTGTCGATATTGAATTGTGGAACGTATTTGCTGAATGGGACGCTTCGCACATCCACCAGCACGTTTATACCATTCAACAGACCCAGAAACTTTTCAAACTCGACGTTGCTGTGTCCGACTGTGTAGATGGTGGTGTGATTCGATGTCTTTTTCTGTTGCATTGTGTTCATGGTTGTTGTTTTATAAATTCATTTAATATTAAACAGCTTACGTGTTATATCTACTATTCTATCCACCTTTCACCTTTTGCTAATTTGTGATCTAATTCTTTCTATTATTGCATTAAATAAATATTCAAATTGTGGGTAAACTTTTCTTTGATGTTCAATCAGATGCATTCGCTCTATGTATGCGGGACGTGGTTTTCTCTCGTGTGATATTAAAGGATGCAGACCGATCCAAGAGAATACTATAGCGTCTCCAAAGAATTGATCTATAAGTTCAATTGGAATGTACTTCTCTTTGGTTAGTATTCCCAAAACCTCAAAGAAATTACATATTTTATCCAACGGAGCGTTTTCTCTAAACTTTTCTCCATAATCCACCAAGATTTTTTCTGAAACTTCTTTGGGTATCTCGATCTCATCTTTTCCCTCATAAACACATTCATCTTTACATTTATCTATAAAGGAGAGATCGAAAATGTATTCACGAAATTTCACGATTGTTTCGTCTTTATTCATATCTTCAAATTTATTGTAAAAATAAGTACATAATTCAATTTGTTTATTTTGTTTTGTCTCTCTTATTTGAGAACGTGTAAATAAAATTCCTGCAATACCCACACAAAGTGCTATTATAGCAGAAATCATAGTCCAATCGATAGTTTCAAGCAGATAAATCATCGCTTCAAATCTCTCTATCATCATGCCTCTGCCATAACGCCTCGCAACCGATCAGCAAAGATACCGTGTGCCGATCATTACGAGGTTCTTTTCCACTTATATACTATGATTCACGCCTTGTATTATAACTCTTCCCCCCGAACGGATCGAACTCGCGGAAACCAAAGGAATCTGGTATGGCGATCGGAGCGTTCCTAGAGTGCTGGAGGTCAGGCTTGTGGAAAAATGATATGAGGAGAACGGAAACAAAATGTCCGGGCGATGCTTCGCCGATCTCGGGCTGGCGATTACCCGCCACAGAATCGCCATTATATCACTTCCGCCCCCGAACCTCTTAGTACCAGAACCGCAACGTCTGCACGTAATTCCGATCCGCTTCGAAGATATCGGTATAA
>DASC01000187.1:0-7938 GCA_002503595.1 Candidatus Methanogaster sp. UBA203
TTTTTTTCGGTTTTTGTTCAAAACCTAACTTTATTAGGGCAATATTATTGTGTACCTAACTTGCCATAACCCAAAAGAGTTTTTACTCTATGGTGAACGCACCCCTGTATAGTATACCTGAAAAAAATAACAAAAGAGGAATTAAATGGCAAGAAACGATACGAGAAATGTGCATTCATTCGCACCGATACCGCTGGTTGCAATTCTGTTCATGGTGCTGTTGATTGTGCCGCTATCTGCAACTGCGCAGCCAGAAGGAAACAGGATAATCTTCGTTCTTGGAACGGATGAGAACCGGAACTCGCTCTATAATGCGTCAGCAAGTACCACGCTCGAAGTTGAGATATATAATGTATCGCAGGCAAAGTTGAAGGACTTTAGCAACGAGAGCGTTGTTTTTCTGGATTCTCTTGACAATGATACTGTTTCGAGCATAAATCAGACAATAAACAGAAGCGCTCATGTCTTTGCATACAATCTAAGCTCGGAGATTGATATCGGAAACGTTCCGGATACAAATATCACCGATTACTGGGCGGCTGGCAGCGATTTTGACATGTTGCAACTGATAAACCATCTTGGCGTGAAATTCTACGGTTTGCAGGTGGTAGATGTCCTGTTCATACTGCAGGAGGATACAATCCACCGTTACTACCTCGAGGAGGCGATGAAGGATTATACCCTTGCGAACACAACGATAAGCCTCACGATCTACAATCGTGATCAGGCGGGAGAGAACAATCTCACATCCTTTGACATCATTGCATTATACCATCTCTCATATCTCCCAGCGGTTCAAGATCGGCTGGATGAGGCGAACAGCACGAGCAAGACGATGTGGCTTTCCCAGTCTGCCTCCTTATGGGGGGTGAATGTGCCGCAGAACATAGGAAAGCATGCCTATAAGGAATACTGGACACCCAGCGGGATTGAAAACCACCGCCGCATCCTCACCTATATGGCAGTTACGTTGGTGGACGTTGATGAAGAGATAAAACCCGGAATAAAGCTGCCTCGCAGCGGAATATTCCATCCGGATTATAAACCGGAGTTCCAGCCCTGCAAGGATTGTCTATTCCGGAATCTATCCTCATATATGGAGTGGTACAACGATACCGGAAAGTACCACCCGGAGAATCCAACGGTCGGTCTCACGCTCTCAAGCTATTACTATGCCAACGGATACTATCTCGCTGATTGGATCGCAATCATACGGGAGTTTGAGAATAGACGCGTAAACGTGATTCCTATTCTCGATTACACCGATCTCAGAGAGGTCTTCTTCGATGATACCGGGAACGCCACGGTTGATGTTGTCCTCTCCTATATGGGGACGTTTCATGGCAGCAGGGCATTCAATCTGAGCGGAATCGCGGAGAGAAAAGAGGTGATTGCACAGCTTGGCGTGCCATGGATGAATTGTATAACAACGGGACAGACGCCTCCCGAGTGGGCGAACTCGACGATCGGGATTCCTACGTCATATATAGGCTGGGCGGTTGCGCTTCAGGAACTCGAGGGCTTGGTTGAGCCAATCGTTGTAGGCGGAAGCGTTCCTGACGAGATAACAAACGCAAATATGAAGATTCCAATTCCCGGAAGGGCGAGTTACGTTGTGAACAGGACTCTGATGTGGACGGATCTTAAGTACCTGGACAACAGCGAGAAAAGGATTGCGCTCATCTATTACTCGTATCCGCCAGGAAAGTCTGAGATCGGTGCGAGTTACATGGACGTGCCGAGAACGCTTGAGGTGCTCTTGAATGAGATGGACGGTGCCGGCTACGATCTCGGGGGGAATTTCACAAAATACAACATCAGCGACCGAAATGATTCGTTGTCAAATAACGGAAGCATCGTTGCCAAACTGATCACACAGGGGCGGAATATCGGCGCATGGGCGCAGGATGATGTGGATGAACTTGCCAGATCCGGCGCAGTCGTACTGGTTCCGGAAGACGACTATGCCGTGTGGTTTAACGAGTTTCCGAGGGATATGCGAGATGCGGTGAAAAAAGACTGGGGAGAGCCTCCGGGGGATCAGATGGTGTATACCGCACCAAATGGCAGTAAATACATCGTAATTCCATGTATAAAGTATGGGAATGTACTGCTTGCCCCACAGCCGTACCGGGGATACCAGAACAGTGAGAAGCTGCTCTATCACAACTCGAGCCTTCCGCCAAACCACCAGTACATCGCCTTTTATCTGTGGCTCAAGAAGGGATTCGATGCGTCCGCACTGGTTCACATCGGAACACACGGGACACTGGAATGGCTTCCAGGAAAGCAGGTCGGGCTTGACGAGCGATCGTGGCCCGAAGCGCTGATACAGGACTTTCCGAATCCGTACATCTACATCGTTGACAATGTCGGCGAGGGAACGCAGGCAAAGAGGAGGAGTTATTCGGTAATCGTAGACCATGCAACCCCGCCATTCATCCCTGCCGGACTGTACGGCAATTATTCGAACCTTCACCAGGCGATTCATCACTATCTGCTCGCAAAGGAGAATAACAACACGCTTCTCATGGGAAAGTACATGAACACGAGCATCGGGATCATACACGACACGCGCATCGATGAAGACCTCGGGATAAACATCTCTTATGATGTGAGTTTTTCGGAGTTTGAAGATCTGGTAATCTACGGAAAGGTGCACGATTACCTGCACGAGATGATGTATGCGAATATGCCGTATGGTCTCAGGATATTTGCAAACCCCATACCTGATGAAAGCGCTGTTGCGCTTGTGAGGGGGATGCTTGGTTCCGAATATATAAAAGACGTGCAGGTGGTGAATGCATCATGTGATTTCCACGATTCCGAGGAGTTTAACAAGACCGAGTCCTATCGACTGCTCTACAGTGTGCTTGTGGATGGTTGCGATCCGGAAGATGCCCAGAACGAGATTCTCGGGAATTCATCTCCGGATATTTTCGTGGATCTGGAGATGGCAAAGGAATATTACCAGAACATCCTCGCATCATCTCCAAATGAGATAAAGAGTCTCATGGACGCACTTAGTGCAAAATACATCATGCCATCTGTCGGCGGGGACGTCCTGAGGACGCCTGATGTTCTGCCGACCGGGAAGAATTTCTATTCGTTTGATCCGAGGACGATTCCCACAGAGGAGGCTTATGCGATCGGAACAGAGACGATGGACGCGCTTCTTGTGGATTACTATGAGAGAAACGGAGAATTCCCTGAAAAGGTCGCATTTATCCTATGGGGGATAGAAACGATGCGCAATCACGGTATTCCACACTCCCAGATGCTCTATCTCATGGGCGTTGAACCGATATGGCGGAGTGATGGCAGGATTCTCTATTACACCAAGCCCAAAGTGGAGAATCTGCACATCATGAACGAGTCCGAGATGACACTGCAACTCACCGACGGAACAGTGATCACGCGTCCGAGAATCGATATCATCGGTCACAGTTCTGGCTTGCACCGGGATCAGTTCCCATGGCAGATGGATCTTCTCGACGACGCGGTCAGGATCGTTTCGCAGTTGAACGAAAGCGAAGATCGGAACTACGTGCGGAAGCACTCCCTCGAGCTGAAGGCGTACTACATGGAACTGATGGAGTCCATGAATGTGACCGTGGACGAGGAAGAAGCCGAGAAGTTGTCGATGTCGCGACTGTTCGGACCGCCTGAAGGGGATTACGGCGTGAGAATTGCGGATGCGGCATGGGCAAGCGATACATGGGAGAACACAGACAGGATTGCGGACCAATTCATCGAGCGTTCCGGAAACGTGTACATCGATGGCGAGATGTACACAAGTCCACTCATCTCTGGCGTGGATGTCTTCAAAGCAGCCATAACGGGTACCGATATCGCAGTCTTTGTGCGGAGCAGCAATCTCTACGGCGTTCTGGATGGCGATGATCCGTTCCAGTACTTCGGAGGATTGAGTCTGGCGATTGCCCGCGTGAGCGAGGGCGAGCGCCCTGAGATGTGGATAACGAATGCAAGGGATGCCGGCAATCCACGGATGCAGACATTGGGCGAGTTCATAAACATGGAGATGCGGACACGCATGTTAAATCCGAATTACATCAGGGGCATGATGGAGCATGGTTATGCCGGAGCAGGGACGCTTTCGGATCATCTGGCGAACCTCTTTGGCTGGGATGTTGTGGATACGCGATTTGTTGACGCTGCCGACTGGAACGAGGCCTACGAGGTATATATCCTGGATAAATACGATCTCGGAACCAAAGACTGGTTTGATGAGAACAGCCCATGGGCACGTCAGGAAATGATGGCAAGAATGCTCGAAGCGGCACGGAAGGACTACTGGGCGCCATCGGATGAGGCGAAAGCAGCACTTGCTGAAGAGTATCAACAATCGGTCGAGAAATATGGTCCTTGCTGCTGCATGGTCTGCTGCGGAAATCCGCTGCTTGACACATACACGAAAGATATGACAAAGGCATATTCGGAATCTCCCCCGGACAGCGAGGCCCATTATGAGCAGCAGGACAGCAGTGACGGCACATATCCTCCTGACTGGAACAAGCCTTCCAAAGACGGAGCAACGAATCAGACTGAAACATCGTCTTCGTCAACAGGTGTTGGGATAACCGGAGAGGCGGCAGTGAAACCGCCATCGGAAACCCGTCAATCGAGTGACGCCAGTACTGCTGCTGACAAGGTCGAAGGAAAAGTGATGACCGAGATGCAGACGTCGCCCTCGCCGCCGATATCAGGTGCACCGTTAATGGCAATCGTTGCGGTGATCGTGATCCTCGGACTGATCGGATCAGGGTTGTGGCTTAAACGGAGATAGCCGGAGGATTATGACAGACACAACCAACTTAGTCGCATTCGGCGTTCTGATCGGAATCGCAGTCCTGGCTCTTAAGACCGGGCTTGGCTGCGGTTTTGCCAGCCTGAGATGGAAGGAGGTCGCATATCTTGCGACCGTCTATCTCGCGGTCTCGATTGTCGTGGGCTGCCTTGTCGGGGTTATCCCGCTTGATCTGACGCAGAACATCCTTGCAGCCGGCGTTGCGATGCATCTCATCATCGCAGCCGGGCTGCTCTACTTTGGGGTCCGAACAAAGAGGAAATGGATATCCTGCGGGTGCGACATCTCGAGAAAGACGTTTCTCTGGCTCTCTCTTCCGTGTCCTGTCTGCATAGTCGCGCTCTTTCTTGCGTGTACTGTTCTTGCAGGTGCGATTGACAAAAGCAACATCGTGATCGGCGCAATAGTGGGCGTGGTCTTCTTTGCAGGCATCTGTTTATCCGCCTTCTCGATTGCGTTTCTTGCAGGGAGATTCGGCTGCAGGGACCCGTCAGCGCTTGGAACAGCGATGATACTCTTCGGGCTATTCTACCTGCTCTCACCGCTCATAATCCCAGCGTACATGCAGGCTCAGACGGTTCCGATGCCCGGCATCCGGATGGATGTGGGCGAGACGTTCCTCTCGTTTGCGCTGATGGCTGCGCTCGGCATAACCGGCTTTGTGGGGTACAGGTACAGACGGTCGAATGAGTGAGTGATTGCGTGATTGATTAAGTGATTGAGTGATTCTAAGGAATTAAAATACTGAAAGGAGAATAAAATGGACATATCTTCAGGAATATTTGGAACGATGTTTATGATCTCGAATACGCTGCTCTATCCGGTGGTAATCATCCTGCTCGGACTGATCGCATGGTCGTTTGTCTCGGCAGGGCAGTTCATATCCGAGTACACATCGAGAAACAGGGATGTGAAACGACTCAAGGCGGGTTGCAGGGATACGAGGGCGAAGATTGAGAACGGTGATTTAAACGGGGCGGCAGCAGTGCTCATGGATAGTGGATCAAATGATCTCTTAAAGAAGTTCATAAAAGAGATCTCAGAGATTCTCGGTGCAGGAAATTTTCCGGTCGAGGCGGAGAAGCTGCTTCAGGACTACGAACTGAAAATTGCCGGTGAACTGACGCAGACGAGGCTGGTGGCGCGGGTTGGTCCGATGCTCGGACTTATGGGGACGCTGATCCCTATGGGTCCTGCGTTGATGGGGTTATCATCAGGAAACATCCAGCAGCTTGCAGCAAACCTTGTCATCGCATTTGCAACAACGGTTCTCGGTCTTCTGGCTGGCGGGGTGGCTTACAGCATCCTCTTAATCAAGAAGAAGTGGTATACGCAGGACTTAAGCGACATGGAGTATGTTGTGGAGGTATTGAAGTGAGATCAACCCGGAAGCGGATCGTTCTGGATGAGGAGGAGGATCCACTGGGTGGCGTTGCAAACCTCTTCGATGCCGCGATGGTATTTGCTGTCGCGCTCCTTGTTGCGCTCGTTGTCTCCTACAACGTGCCGGAACTGCTTGACGCTGATGCGAGCGTAACAATTGTCAAGAACCCGGGAGACCCGAATATGCAGGTGATAATCAAGGATAAGGAGACGATAAAGGTTATGAATATGACCGAACAGCTCATGGGTGGTCAGGGATCAAAGATCGGGACCGCATACCGGCTTGAGACCGGAGAGGTGATATATATGCCTGAGAATGGGACTGGTGAGTAGCAGGGTTCTTGCAGTGCTGCACATCTGTCACTCGCGGACAGGCAATCGTGGGGGTGAACGAGAAAGGGATCGGGCAGCATGGTCGAGCACGCGATGAAGCGGATCAGCGATTATGCTGAGAAGGGCGGGATAGGGATCAATGTGGGCGTGGTTGGGGCGGGGAACTGCGGGGAGTAAATAGTTGGTACAGGCTCAATATCGTATGGAGTCTTTAAACTAATACCACGGTACAAACGACCTGTAATCTGTGTTCATCTGTGTAATCTGTGGCTGATAAAAGTTTTTAGCCACAGATTAACTCGGATTACACGGATTTAACTAATCTAATCTTGTAACTACTCAGGTATACTGATTGGTCTCCTGATTGCGATCCTGTAATTTCTGGCAAGAAAAATAACCGCAGAGGGCGCAGAGGAACGCAGAGCATTTAACCATTTATTNNTCCCTGTTTGGTTACAGTATGCCCATGTCCCAGGTAGTTCCTACATAGTGAAGTCCCTCGATAGTGGTTTAGGTACCTGAGTAGTTACCTAATCTTTTCTATGGTCGGTGCTGATTTACCCCAACTTACTGAGCATGTTCAAGAGCTGGGCGCGGACGTCGATTAGGTGGCTTAATGAGTTTGGCTTGGAAGCACGATCTCTGGACACGGTCCCCTGGTCTGCTTACCTGCGCAAGAATGCGATGGGCCCACTGCGATTCGAACGCAGGACCGCTCGGTTTCTCATCGGAACGAAGAGCATTATGAGCCGAGCGCTCTAACCTGGCTAAGCTACGGGCCCGCAAACGCCGCCAACAGGGCTCGAACCTGTGACATCATGGTTAACAGCCATGCACTCTACCAACTGAGTTATAGCGGCTTACATAACAATCATGACCGCGAGACTTAAACCTTATGTTGCACCGCAAGTTTAGCATCCATCGAGATATGATCATCTCTCACGATCCTGCAGGATACGGCTGACTGCCCCACGATCTGCAGAACGTGGTTGCGCACGCACCAGGGCACGCTGACCGCACCAGTGGTCTTGAAGATGCGTTTTCGGCTGCGGGTGGGGCTCGGTGAGGGGCGTTGGTCATATACGTGAATGGAACAATTACTGAAAGAAACGGCATTGGTGAAGGCTAAAGTGGATCGTATTTTCTATGTTTTGCATTTTTCGCGGTGTACGGATCTTATATGTTCTGGCGCCTTTGGCTGCATTATGGCGCCATTGTGGCCATATATGGCGCCTTTAGGATGTAGGTGGTCCCTCGCCCCGGTGGTGCCGATATAGTTTCAGCATGGTGCCGATGCTGGGATCAAGTTCATCAACCTGGTGCATATTCAGAGTGGCCTTAGTACCAATCTCCATACTTAGTGCCGTTTCGTGAAGTTTTCCGGAAGATGAATG
>DASC01000187.1:7968-8347 GCA_002503595.1 Candidatus Methanogaster sp. UBA203
TTTAGCCGTCAGGCGGTATTTCTGGGTTGGGCTGCTTGGTGAATTTGGTAGAGTCATTTCGATCAGAAAGCTATGCGTGAACATTGGAAATGCCATCAGTCTTCACCATATTGTAACTACTCAGGCACCTAAACCACTATCGAGGGACTTCACTATGTAGGAACTACCCGGGACATGGGGCATACTGCAACCAAACACGGAATATAACCGCAGAGTACGCAGAGGGGCGCGGAGGGGAAATAAATTGTTAAATGCTCTGCGTTCCTCTGCGCCCTCTGCGGTTATTTTTCTTGCCAGAAAGTACAGGATCGCAATCGGGAGACCAATCAACATACCTGAGTAGTTACAGTTATACTTTATGTACAGCAAGAAGATGTTA
>DASC01000149.1 GCA_002503595.1 Candidatus Methanogaster sp. UBA203
ATAATACTGTTCTTCATCGGTGGCGGTGGCGGCATCTCTAATTTCAACTCAAACCCATCGAGCGGCAATTTTTGGGATTTTGGCAACTCCTATTCGGATGCGGAACTGAATGCTTTTGTCGAGGAGACAGTATCAGGAGTATCGGCATTCGTAGATCAGTACATGACATACATCGTGCTCGCAGTGCTCGCATTCCTGCTGGTGATCGTGCTATTCTCATACATCTCAAATGTGATGCAGTTCGTTTTTGTCGAATCCGTGGTGAGGAACCGTGTTACGATCAGGGTATACATCAGGAATAATCTTGGGAATGGTCTGCGGTTGTTCATACTGAACTGGACGCTCGGGATCGCATTCCTGCTCGCCATCGTCCTATCGTTGCTGCCAGCGTTGTCAGCGATACAGGGGGGTGACATTTCCGCCCTGTTCTTCGGATCGTTTATCCTGTTTTTCGTTGTCCTCGTGCTCGGCATCATAATCTTTGGGATTATAGGTTCGTTTATCAATCTGGCGATCCCTGTGATGCTGTACGAGAATGTGGGGATACTAAAGGCGCTTTCAAAGGTGACCAGTACCGCAGTGCACAGCATTCCACAGGTGCTGGTTTACTGGATCATAAGGGGCGTGCTCGGCATCATAATCGGCATCGCAGCCGCTATCATCGGTCTCATCGTGGTCTTAATCGCAGGACTTGTCCTGTTGTTGATCGGCATCGCGGTTTACATGATTCTCACGCTGCTGGGATTCGGATTTACTGATCCGGTGGTCCTGATCGTACTCGGATTGCTCTTTGTTGCATCCCTTATGGTGCTCATATTCCTTACCCTCCTCGCAACTGTGCCGCTTCCGGTATTCATGAAATACCATGCACTCCTCTTCCTCAGGAACTGGTATGCAGATATCGTGCCATTCNNAACCCATGCCCGAACCGGTGCCCGAACCTGCGTGATGGCAATCCGGAGCCCGACTCCGCGAAGGCTATTTGGGGTGTTGGGTTCGATTGGAAGTAGATCATGTACAGAACCGTACTGCTCGCCATCATAATCGCTGCATCGATCTCTAACTGTTGTGCAGAAACCAGCGGCAGTGACAACATCACCTTCACAGATGCGCCATACACGGTCGCAATCGTTCCCGGGTCAGACGCGTCCTTCAATGCCACGCTTAAGAATGCGGGGGATGGATATGTAGACGTGAATGTGATTGTGCGGTCGGTGCCCGACTGGATACTGGTAAACGGCACAAATAAACTGAGAGTGATAAGGAGAGGGGGATCGATGGTATATCCGATCACGATCCATACAAGCAGGGACGCGCCGCCAGGCACATACCATTTCGAGATTGCGGATCAATCGAGAATCGATAAGCGCACATGGGAACCGGTTGACGTGCACGTGATGGGAGGGGGTGATACTGCGCCGGCACGAATCGAGGAGGTGGAAGAGGAGGAGAAGATCGCAGAGATCGTAAAGAGTTCTCCCGGGTTTGGTTTTATCCGTGTGCGGTCGTATCCGTCCGCGGCAGATGTTCATCTCGATAATGTCTATCAGGGCGCGACAGGTGTTGATTGGTTCTGGATATACAATGTAACGCCCGGGAACCACACAGTTTCGGTAGAGAAGTACGGATACGAGCGTTACACGGAAACCGTCTCTGTTTCAGAAAGAAATATGACGGTAGTATCAGCGCCCCTGTCCGAGATCCCTGCAATCCTCGCGGAGACCGCGCCTGAAAAAGTGCCAGCAGAATTGATACCGCTTGCAGTCTCGCTCCTTGCGGCAGTGGTCATCTTCATCGCGATTCGCCGCCGTAACCAGGACACGTAAGACGAAGCGAGGATAACGGATAATGCGGGACATTGCTCCGGAAGTTCGGATGCTACAGAAAGGATTATCACTCTATATGCCATACTAACCAAACAGCAGGTGGAACAATGTCATTTGGAAGTTTTATAGACCAGTTGAAGGCCGACGGCAACTTAATCGAGATTCAGGAGCCTGTATCCCCGGAATATGATGCCGCAAGGATCGCGGGAAACGAGAAACCGCACCTCTTCCACAGCATCAGCGGTCACCGTGTTGCTGTGAATCTCCTCTCATCGAGAGTTGCTCTCTGCACGGCACTCGGTATCAGCAGGGAAGATATGGCGAGACATCTCGCATCCGTCGAACCAGACGGGGTGATAAAACTTGTTGCAGACTCCCCAACAAAAGAGATCAGGAGCAAGCCAGATCTATCAAAACTACCCGTTCTCACCCATTTTAAAAACGATCCGGCACCTTACATCACAGCAGGCGCCCTCGTGACCGAGATGGACGGGATCATGAATGCATCGATCCACCGGATGATGGTTATCGGGAATGATAAACTCGCAGCGCGCCTTGTTGCGCCGCGACACACCTACCTCATGCACAAGAAGGCACTGGAGCGCGGAGAGACGCTCCCTGTCGCAATAGCGATCGGGCTTGACCCGGCAGTCCTCTTTGCCATCTGCACACGCGTACCAGAGGGGACGGAGTTTCGTTACGCGTCAGCGCTCCAAGGAGCGCCACTTGAGGTCTTTGAGTGTGACAACGGCATCCGGGTGCCGCACTGCGAGATCGTGCTCGAGGGATACATCGGGGAAGATACTGCGGATGAAGGTCCATTTGTTGACATCACAGGGACGTATGACCGGGTGCGAAGCGAGCCAGTGATCCACTTAACAGGGATGATCCACCGGGCGGATCCGATCTACCATGCGATCATACCGTCAGGCAGCGAGCACAAACTGCTGATGGGGGTTCCGTATGAGCCGAGAATATTAAGCGCTGTAAACGGGGTTTCCGATGCAAGAAATGTCGTGCTGACGAAAGGCGGATGCTGCTATTTCGATGCGGTGGTGCAGATTAAGAAGCAGACCGAGGGTGATTCCAAGAATGCGATGCTTGCAGCGTTTGCAGCGCATCCGAGTCTCAAGAACGTGGTGGTGGTCGATCCTGACATCAACATCTATGATCCAAGCGATGTCGAGTTTGCGATCGCAACGAGGGTGCTCGGCGATCGGGACATATTGATGATCACGAATGTACGCGGGAGTTCACTCGATCCGATTTCTGCTCCGGATGGCACGACCACGAAGATCGGTATCGATGCGACGATGCCTCTTGGTGCGGAGGAGGAGTTTGTGCGGGTTTTGGAGTGACTGTCTGATAATATGGTGATGCGGTCCGGACCGCGAACCAGTGAGACTCAAGAGCCCTGCAACTACTTCTGGTTTATCCATTTTTAATCACCTTCCTCAATCATTTCTCGTATCGCAAGTAAATTCGTCCTCGACTGCGGTCTCAATTCCTTGTTCACAGAATCCGCAAAAATAATATTTTTCCCGACCAAAAACTTGATTTCATCGCTTAGATATCTGTATCCAACCGCCGCATTCCGGGTAAATTCTGAAAGTACCCCCATTACCGCGTCAAACATCTCTTTATCCCTTGCTTCCAGCGAATACACGATCTCTTCTATCTGCCCCTTTCTTATCTTGAGCATCTCCTCTGCCTTTCCTTTTCGATCGTCTTTTGCATTCACAAGCTCAACTAAGCATATCGGCTTTCCACCGCAGCAGTTCCATGCAGCCACCTTCTCATCACCAGTAAAACCATGATCATCCAGAAATGCAGTAGTCGTTTCCTCGTCGAAATCATCCACCAACAGATATCTGCACCGCCCCTCAAGCATCGCCTCACTATAAACCTGTTCGATGAAGAGCGAGTCAGACGAAACCGCAAAGACGTGGCAGAGATGCAATTCCTTCGTCAGTCGGATAAAAAAGTTGAATAATTTGTACATCAGCAGCCCGTCGATCTTCAAATCCCCGATCACCTGCAATTCATCAATAATCAAGATCGGTGTACGCTTCTTTGATATTTCCACAAAGAACCGTTCAATGTATCTGAACATATCTTTGCTTTTATCTTTTTTTTCAAATATCTGTTCAAACAGATTAATTGGTATTGGAATTCCACTAACTGCCCCCAGATCCTTTAATATCGATTTCGCATACTCGGCGACATTATCAACCCGGCCCCCTTCGTCGATCTCGAATAAGACGTTTAAGAAATCTTCATAGTCCGTGATAAACCTCCCGCGCAGATTAACGTAGAACGGCGCATACTCCTCTGGCAGTTCCTCAATCAGGTGGCTGATCATCGTGGTCTTGCCGCTGTTGATCGGTCCGTAGACGAAGGTGATCAGAGACGGCTCTGCATCCAGTATCGCCTGTATCTCTTTTATCTCCTTCTCGCGGTCGTGGAATGCGATTCTTTTCATGCTCATTCCCTCCGTAAATATACCGCAACCACCCCATCATCATCCCCTTGCACCTGCACACCCGCGGGCAGCCCCGCAGATGCGATCATAAGCAACACCCAGACAGCGACCCAAATCTTACGCATTCTTCATCACCTCTCGTATCGCAAGCAGATTCAGCCTCGACTGCGGCTTGATGATTCTTCTGACCGAATCAACGAAGAGAATGTTCTCCCTGACAAGGTATGCGATTTCCGGTGTAATCATTTCGTAAGCATAAGATTCCTCATCCGAAAATTCATCGAGAATTCTTGTTATATTCTCATATTTTAATTCTATTTCCTCGTCTTCGAACAAAATCTTCTTGTTTACAATCTTTAAGACTTTTATTCGCTGATTTATCTCGCCAGTCCTGAGCACAAGCATCTCTTTAACTTTTTCTTCCCTGTATTCACAATTCACGAGTTCAACCAGATATATCGGATTTCCACCGCAGTATTCCCATGCAACAGTCTTTTCTTTATCGCTAAAGTTATACCTGTCCAGAAAATCCATCGTCGCCACCTCATTAAAGTCATCGACCAGCAGATGCCGGCTGCGCCCCTGCAGCATCGCCTCACTATAAACCTGCTCGATGAAGAGCGAATCTGATGAGACAGCAAAGACATGGCACAAGTGCAATTCCTTTGTCAGGTCTATGAAAAAGTTAAAGAGTTCGTAGATGAGTGAACCGTTCACGTTCACATCCCCAATCTTCTGCAATTCGTCCAGAATCAACACTGGTTGCTTACCTGTTGCTTTCACTTCTTCAAAGAGTTTGATTATGTACGAAAAAGCATTCTTCGGCTTGTTGTCCTTGAACACGTAATCCAGAAACTCTTTGTTTATCGGTATCCCGGCAACTACTTTCGTAGCAGATGAAACCAGCTCCGCAAGCGTCTCCTTTCTCTTCCTCTTTGCCCCATCAGTCTCCATCTCCATCTCAAAGAGCGACTCGATGAAATCATCATAACTCGATAAGAATTTGGTCCTTAAGTTTATGTAGAAGATGGTGTACTCTTCCGGAAGTTGTTCGATTAAGTAGCGGATCAGTGTGGTTTTTCCGCTGTTGATCGGCCCGTAGACGAAGGTGATCAGAGACGGCTCTGCGTCCAGTATCGCCCGTATCTCTTTTATCTCCTTTTCGCGGTCGTGGAATGCGATTCTTTTCATCTTCTTTTCCTCCATAGATATACTGCCAACAGCCCCATAACTGCGACCATCGCCCCAAAGCCAGGCACCACGATCTCCCGCGCTTCGGATTCAGAATC
>DASC01000056.1 GCA_002503595.1 Candidatus Methanogaster sp. UBA203
GTTGTTTCGCAACAAGTCTATTAATAGTTTGCCCACACCCTCCGCACGCCGCCGTCTCATGCAACGGCAGCAGCAGAGGCGCGATCTGCGTGCGTGACGAGGCTGCTGCAGAAGCGGAATCCGCTTACGCCGCCCCCGCCCACGCCACAGCCACCAGCAGCGCACCCAATCTCGCGATCTCATTCGTAGCCCCGATCACATCGCCGCTGATGCCGCCGAAGTTGCGGTTTGCAGTTCCAAGAACGACGAGCGATAATGCGATCGCGCTGCCGAGCATCGCAACACCGAGCACGGGCAGACCTGCGCCTGCGCCTGCACCCGGGCCAACATGCATGCCCCCACCCACGCCCGCGAAGACGAGCACGCAGACCGCAGCCGAAAAGATTAGCCCGATCGCAAACTCGCGAAATCCAGTCTCATCGATCATGATCGACCCGAGCCCCGGGTGGATGCTCTTCCCGAACGCCGAGATCGTGAGCATCGCCTGCTTTGCGCTCACCTCAGAAGCGATCATGACTGCCAGAAACTGATAGCCGGCGCCTGCCGTATCACGCTCCAGTATCCCGCTCATCGCTGCGAACAATCCGAGAACAGCGATCACACAGAAGACGACACCTCCGATGCCAAGCGAGACGTCGCGCATCGCACCGATCTTCTTTTCGCGTGAACCGTGCGCAACGAACCCGTCGCCAAAGTCAGAGAGCCCGTCAAGGTGATTGATGCCGGTTAAGTAGTAGAGCGAGGCTACGATCATGACCGAAGCTGCCTCTGGCGGCAGGAGCGACCCGAAGAGATAGCCGATCCCGCCTATCAGAAGCCCGATGACCGCACCGATCACCGGAAAGAGATACAGGCGCTTGCCGAGAGCAGCGAGCCCTTCCATGCTGATGCCGACAGGGATCGTGGTCAGGAATCCAAGACACGACCGGGCAGCAAAGAGGAAGTCGCCCACTTATACGACCCCCATCTCTGAGAGGCGGGTCGGCAGATACGTGTCAGTCACGAAATCCAGACCCTTCCCGGCAAACGCCTGCTGCTCGGATTTCTTCCCGAGTTTGAGCTGGAGATTGATCTGTTCCTTCCAGTACGCGGTATCGAATCTCGGATCGGTGAGTTCGCTCTTCAGGGCAGCGATGTCCTGATCTGTCAGTTTGTCGGTGGAGAGCGAGTACTCCACGATGTCTGACGGCTGCACGCCAAGAAAGATCGCTCTCGGTGCCGCAAGATACTCAGAGAGGTGCGCACTCTTGATCGATCCATAAGCAACGCTTGCATAGATCCGGTAACTCCATGGATCGCCGTCCGTAAAGACGACGACAGGGAGCGACAACTCCTCGCTCATCCGTTTTACCATGCGGCGGGTGCTTCTTGCTGGCTGACCCTTCAAGTGCACCAGAATCGCATCATACTCCTCATCAAACCCGTTCTCGATCAACCTGGCATACATACCGCCGGTCTCGATCGCAACAACGAGTTTTGCATCATGATCCTTGAATCTGACGTTGTCCACGTTAAACGGTATCTGGTATCCGCTCTCACCGACGTCCTCCCGGCAGTGGATGAGGCGCTCGCCCCTTTTTGTCTCTTCGAGCAGGGATAGGGGTCCGAAGATCGTTGCCCCATCCTCCTCAGGCCGGATATGAAAATCCTCCCGCTGGAGTGCTGTTACGATCTCGAGATCCTCGATCAGCCGGTCGCTCTCTGACTGCTGCTTAAACTTTGCGATATCCCAGTTCTCTGATATGTAATAGAGTTCTCGCAGCGTGGATCCGCGGTTGTGCCTCAGATGCTCGTTTACGAGGAGTTCTATCGAATATGCCATCTTCAAGAGATGATACGCGCCTTTTACAGTCTTTGCACTCCGCACGCTGGTCTGATCGCCATATACCCAGACCTCACTATCCTCGTTGTACTCGATGTTCTTCTTCGTTCTCGTGGATATCCTGATGTTCGGGATCGTTCCATTCTCGAACTGGTCGTAGATGTCCTCGATCATCTCAAGCAGTGTCTTCTCTGCGATTTGGTTCTCTATCATGTTATCGCTTCTCGCCGGACGGGCGGTTTTGGTGTTTCAGAGGGGTGATAATATCTTTGGTGACTCCCCTGTGGCTTTTTAATTTCTTCTGGGTGGACTCTGATTATGGCGAAGAAGATTAACCACAGAGGACACGGAGGGCACAGAGAGTTGCTGTTTTCTCTGTGTCCTCTGTGCTCTCTGTGGTTTTCCAAAACCCATTCCAGGAGATAATAAAAAGTCTCACGCCCCTTTGAGATCGGAGATAAAATCCATCACGGGAAAGAGCGGAGACGATTTCTCTGGCAGTTATGTTTCGCAGCTTGCTATAATCGATCGGCATCAGGCTGTTACCATTACTCTTGGTTCAGAGGGCACAATCGAAAACTCCAGTGAAAACACTCTGATTTTATGGTGGTGTGCACGTGTTCGAACATTCGTGCAATTCGCGTCATTCGTTACCATTCGTGATCTCTTGGTGCTGATTTTATCACGAATAGCACGTTTGAACGAATGACACGAATCGAGTAAATCGGCGGAAATCACTGGATTTTTAGATAGTACCGGTTCAGAGAAAATCTGAACTTCCTTTTCTGGAGCTTCAGGTATGTGTTCTCCGTCTTCGATGAGTTCTTCTATTATCATTTCAACTACTTCTCTTATATTTTTTAATGCTTCTTCTCTGGTATACCCCCACGTAGCGCCTCCAATATCCTCAAGGACTGGGCAGTAAGCATGCCACCGATCTTCATCCGGTTCGACCACCACTCTGAAAAGATAAGTTCTTGTCTCTGATTCGCCTTTAATCATATATGTTGCTTACCTACATTTTCATATATAAGTTTCGATTCCTGCTTAAAATCACCCTCATCAATAGAGTAACTTGACCGCCCTGTGAAACGTTTTCATGCCATCACCCCAAGATCCTCCGGATAATTCACATTCAGAAACGTGCAGAGATCAGGATCGAACCTGCGTAGCGATTCCACAGGCACGAATACAACCCTCTCCAGTAACGATATCGCTCCGCGGATGGTGTGCTCCTTCCTGCCCACAGCATCGTGACACGCATCTGCCATCGATCCCCCATACACCGCATGGAGCGGTTCAAGCGTCCCGTCCAGATGCTTCGGGATTGCAGCATCGCTATTATTCGCCTCTGCACATCCAAAGAGCGCATCGATGACCTCCGGATTGACGTAAGGCAGATCACATGCGAGACAGATCGAATACTCTGATTTCGATGCATTCAATCCCGCAAGAATGCCTGCAACAGGACCGTATCCTCTGACCGGATCGCAAACGATCTCTGCATCGACAGGAACCGCTGAAACCGCTGCAAGCGATTCGCGCTGTGCAGAGTCCCGTGCAGCGATGATGATCTCATCCACAACCTGCGAGATGCGACCAGCCATCCTCCGAACCATCGGCATCCCATCGATGGTTAGCAGTGCTTTGTCCTTCCCGAAACGTCTGCTTCTGCCGCCGCAGAGGATGATTCCGGTTCTCATCTCACATCCGGTCAAGTTGTTTCATTATCTCGATTGCCTGCTTCTCGTATTTCGATGATATCCGCTTGTAATCGGCATCTGAAACCGCGCCAGCGTCACGATCCTCTTCCAGTTTATTAAGCACGGCAAGGATCGCTCTCTTCTTCCGTAACAGATCCTCTTCGGCCTGGGTGACCTCTGTGATGATCTCGTCCATCTCATCCCAGTCACCCCCTCTCGGCTCTTTATCATTCTCCTCGTCCCCGCTGCAAACAGAGCAGGACGCGCATGAGAATTTATTTCCGCCTTCCTTCTCCCGCATTTTGTTATTCCTGACATGGAGTATCGGATAGAGCAGTGCAGAGATGATCAGCAGTGCGATGATGCCATATATGATCCATTTATCCCTATTAGATGACTGCGATGTATTCACGTGCAACTCCTTAAACGGCACGCCATCTGCCCATACATACAGAGCTCCGCCATCCCTATCTTCTACAGGATCCTGTTTTATCGCCACGCCATTCTCGTCTGTCAGTTTGATGCTGTCGTCTGTGCTGACATTCAGCCTGAACGAGACGACCGGATAATTCATAACCGCTGGATCGAGATTCTTTACAAACTCGCCTGATTCAGTGATCGGCACGGCGTACGTTATGGAGTACATCGTCGGCATCGATCCGGGTGCAATCGTTGCATTCCAGCAGAGAACCTCTCCATTGCGTTCATACGTGACTTGGATGGGGGGGTTATCTCCCATATCCATCTTGCTCACATGCATGACCTCCGCATTCTCATGGATGGCGACGCAGAGATCATCTGTGTGATTCGCATCTCCGTTGTTTACGAATACAATGGTTTCCCTGGCTATCGCGGTGTCCCCATCAACATTGTAGCTCAGATCGACCAGATACTCTCGTATAACCATATCCTGTGACGCGTACTGTGGAAAACCGACTGCCTGAGGGGCAAGGGAGAGCAATAGGATACATATCAATAGTATTTTCTTTATCATTGTGATTCCTCGTATTCTGTATTCTGGTAGGGTTATGGCGATCTATAAAAGTATGCCTACCGAGAACGTCACCTGCGCCCACAACACAGGTATGGATCGTTGATCACAAATCCACGCCCATCACCGGCATCCGTAAAATCGATCACGATGTTCTGCATCGATGGTGCGATCTTCTCGTCGACAAGCGTCTCAATCCCGCCGAGATCGAGCACAATGTCACGGTCGTGCCGGGCACTGTCCAGTTCAAGACCATAAGTTATGCCATGATCGCCCATTCCTGCCACATATATTCGCAGACCGCAATCGGCATGTTCCAGGCTGGCTTCGGCTTCGAAGATGGTTTTCAGTTCAGCTACTGCGGACTTGGTGATCGTTACCACGATTTGTCACCCTTTGGGTTGCAAACGGGCTCGAAGGGATTTGAACCCTTGGCGAATGGGTTAAGAGCCCACCGCTCTGCCTGACTGAGCTACGAGCCCGTCTGTACGTGATGTGTTGGGTCATGCAGGATATAAACTTTTGGTGCGCGGGGGGCTACCCATCGCACTGAGGCGGGATCACCGTCATCAGTAGCGCTTTTTGCGCGTGCAGCCGGTTCTCTGCCTGATCCAGCACAACCGAATGCTCGCCATCCAGCACCTCGGCAGAGATCTCCTGCCCGCGATGCGCTGGCAGGCAGTGGAGCACGATACAATCGGATTTTGCATGACCCAACAGATCGTTGTTGATCTGGAAACGGGAAAAATCCCGGAGGCGCTTCTCTTCTTCCTTCTCATCCCCCATCGATACCCAGACATCGGTGTACAACACGTCAGCGCCGGACGCTGCCTCGATCGGGTCATCTGTGATCGAGAGATCGCTTCCGAGTTCGTTAGCACGAGCCACGATCCCTGCATCCGGCTCGTATCCGGCAGGGCACGCTACCGAGAGGTTCATGCCGGTTATTGCGCTTCCAAGTATCAGTGAGTTGCAGACATTGTTCCCATCCCCGATCCACGCGATGCGCAAGCCCTCAAAATTCCCTTTACGTTCCCGGATGGTCAGCAGATCTGCAAGCAACTGGCACGGATGCTCCATATCAGAGAGCGCATTGATCACAGGGATATCTGCGCATCTTGCAAGTTCGCGTACGGTCTCGTGGCGGTAAACCCGCGCCATGATCACGTGGACGTATCTGGAGAGCACGCTTGCAGTATCGCAGATCGTCTCGCTCCGTCCTAGCTGGAGATCGGCGTGATTCAGGTAGAGCGCATGTCCCCCGAGTTCGGTCATCGCAACCTCGAAGGAAACCCTTGTGCGTGTGGACGGCTTTTCAAAGATCATGGCAAGACTCGTGCCTTTGAGCGCATCCATGTACTGACCGCGCCTCTCTTTCATCCGGGCAGCCAGATCGAGGAGCTCGTATATCTCCTCGCGCCTCATGTCGGATATGGAGATGAGATGCATCATGCGCTTCATGCAGTGGTGACCTCGCAGCCGTTCTCGGTGACGATCACGGTATGCTCTGCCTGAGACACAAGCGCACCGGTGACCTCCCGCAGGATAGGATATGGTTTGATGAGTCCTGCTTTTGTCAGTTGCCTGAATGTGAGATCGATCTTCTCTCCGGAAAACCATCTTCTCGCAAACGGGAGGGTTTTATACTCCATCATCTCCGCGAGCAGTTTCCTTGCTCTTGGAATGCGCGGAAGTGGGGGGTTTTCTGTCGTAACGTGGTAAATCTCCCATCTCGTTGCATCCCTGACCTTCCCTTCTCCCTCAGTCGCGAACGGCTCGATTGCGACCACCTGCCCCTCGTAAAGCACAGTTCCGGTGCGTGTATGTATGTTCGGGATGCTTGGTGGAGCATGTGCCTGATATTGTGCGAGTCCGTGCCCTGTGAGGTTTGAGATCGGCCTGTATCCGAACTCACCAATCGTCTCCTCGATTGCCGCCCCTATCTCTCTTGTATCGATTCCGGCGTGGATCACACCGATTGCACTCTCAAGTGCTGCTCTCGACGCGTCCACGAGTTCAGGATGGTCTGAAAGATCAACCGTCATGGCAGAATCCGCGATATATCCATCGACGTGGACCCCGATGTCGAGTTTTACCATATCCTCGCCGAATACCGCTGTATCGTCTGTGCCGGGAGTGTAGTGCGCAGCATCCTCGTTTAGCGAAAGGTTGCACGGAAATGCAGGCTGTCCGCCGAGATCGCGTATAAGATTCTCTGAAAAGACCGCGATCTCAAGGATGCTCGCTCCGACTGTTATTCTCTTTGCGGTCTGCTCCCGCACCTCTGCAAGGATCTTTCCCGCCTGCCGATACTTTCCGATCTCTTCAGATGTATAATATGTGTTCATGATACCCCTAAAAAATAAGACCGCCCGCAACGATTGATTCGCCGGGCGGCAAGCGTTCAAACTGGAATTTCAGTCCAGTTTGAGTATATCAAGTGCTCTGTTGATGTCTTCTGCCTTAACCGTCTTTCTGCCCGCGTGTTTCGTCTCGATAATCGCTTCCTTAGCGATTTTCATTCCGATCGCTTCGAGTTCCTCGGTCAAAGCGCTGCGTGCTGATTCGCTGACCCTGATGTCGCCTTCGGATGCAGCCCGTATGAGTCGCTCAACTGGAGCCAATGGTAGTATTTTCTTTGCCATTTGTTCTTACCTCCTTTTGTGGTATGATTCCGTCCGCAATCGAACGGTATGTGTTCGGTTTCATGCACCGACACCAAGCATAGAATTATGCACAGAATAGACCCCTATTCTATGATCATATCCATACTTGGTATTGCTATGAACTTACTTTTTGAAATAAGTCCTATATATACTTTTTGATCCACATCTGCGCAACATTGAAAAATATCTTTGAGAAATTTAATTTATGATCTCCTGACATGATGAATCATGCCGTAAAGAAATTCATTGAAAAGATTCATAGAAACGATCATAAGATATTGGAACGAAGGGGGATTGAACATGATAACCATAACGGGGCTGAAACTTGCGAACCCCACGATCCTCGCCGCTGGAATCCTCGGCAGTACTGGCGCATCGCTCCTGCGAGTTGCAGGCAGCGGCGCAGGCGCAGTCGTCACAAAATCGATCGGATGCGCGCCCAATTCCGGGCATCCGAACCCGAGCGTGGTCGAAACCGAATGTGGTTTCCTTAACGCGCTCGGTCTGCCGAATCCAGGATATCAACAATATCGCGAAGAGCTGGTGACCGCAAAGAAAGGCAGAGTTCCTGTGATTGCGAGTATCTTCGGCGGAAACGCATCCGAATTCGTTGAGGTTGCGCTCGGACTCTCTGATCTTGCGGACGGGATCGAACTGAACCTCAGCTGCCCGCACGCAGGCAGATACGGCGCGTCCATTGGCATCGACCCGTCTCTTGTCCGGGAGATCACATCTGCGGTCAAGGACGCGGTTGACATGCCGGTCTGGGCGAAACTGACGCCGAATGTCACAGATATCACAGAGATCGGGCTTTCCGCACAGGAAGGAGGCGCGGATGCCGTTGTTGCCATCAATACCGTGCGTGCAATGGCTATCGACATCGAATCTGGATTTCCAATACTTGGCAACCGGTTCGGCGGACTTTCAGGTACTGCGATCAAGCCGATTGCCGTGAAATGCGTCTACGATCTGTATGCTGCGCTCGACATACCAATAATCGGGGTTGGCGGGATCTCTACGTGGCAGGATGCGGTCGAGATGATGATGGCTGGAGCAAGCGCTGTACAGGTCGGGTCTGCGGTGTGCGGGGGAATCTCGGTCTTTGCAGAGATTGCGGATGGGATCCAGGATTACTGCCGGATGCACGGACAGGAGGTCTCGGATATCTGCGGGATCGCGCATGAGATGTAGTATCGATAGATGCAAGGATTCGGAATAGCGGGACACGGTCGATACAGTCTTTCCAGACATTAGAAAAATCGTAACTACTCAAGTATGCTGATTGGTCTCCCGATTGCGATCCTNNGGGCGCAGAGGAACGCTAGAAGCAGTTATCCATTTATCCCCTCTCCGCGCCCCTCTCTCGTACTCTGCGGTTAAATTCCCCGTTTGGTTACAGTATGCCCCGTGTGCCGGGTAGTTCCTGCATAGTAAAGTCCCCCGATAGTGGTTTAGGCATCTGAGTAGTTACGAAAAATCGATGATACCCAAATTCGTGCGATTTATCCATTCGTTTGCATTCATGTTTGACACAAGCGAGAAGAGCCAAGTTGGCAGCCATATCACGTACACAGTATTAATAGAGTTGATCGCAAGACAAACGAACAACGTGAAATAACAAGAGGCGAAGAAGAGATGAAAGTATGTATTCCAACAGAAGGAGAAGGCGGAATCGACGATCTTGTCGGTCAGCACTTTGGCAGGGTTCCAACCTACACGATCGTCGATCTCGACACGAATGAGGTTGAGGTGACCCAGAATACCAGCGAGCATATGGGCGGCGTCGGGCTGCCCCCGGAGTTCATATCAAAGACCGGTACTCATATCATGCTCTGTGGGGGGCTTGGACCTAAGGCTGTTACGATGTTTGAGCAGTTCGGAATCGACGTCTTTGTGGGTGCATCAGGTACGGTGCGCGATGCAATCGAGGCATGGCAGCAGGGGCAGCTTATGGAAGCGACCGATGAGAACGCTTGCAGGGAGCACCGGCACTGATCTTTATGGCTCACTTGCCGGATGCACAAAGATCGTATCCGGCATCGCCATAGCCTGGAACCGCTCAAGATACTCTTGATGTATACCAGAAGGATTGAGGTCTGCGAAGAGATCAGGACATGGCCACTGCGCCATATATGCGGCACCGGTGATGTATCCGGCGATCTGGTTCTGGCTCCAATCTGCGAAAAGCCCCCTCTCACTTCGAATGTCCACTCAACCGTTAGCAAGAACGGTCTCGCCTGCCCGGACGCCATCCACTCAACCCCCAATCCGCACTTGCGCCCGGTCTTGTCCTTCACAAGAGCGACGCGCATCCCTTCCAACCCCTACAACCCCGTCTATAGCAATACCCATCGGACCGTGCAGGCGCAAGTTTATGGATGTTCCATTGAACCTACCACTGTTTTTTAGCCCTGCCGTACCTGATGCCATTCTATGGCTATGCTATGATTTTTTGAGTCTACCGGGTTTGTCCACACTCTATGAATAGCAAATTAGGTATGCAAATATCCTGCCCTACAAAAACTCGACTAAATTCAAAAACCCGAACAAATCAGGATTCTTAAGATCATGGACGTGAACATACACAGATTCTCCTGAGTGGGAAAATGATGTTCAGATGGCAACGATCGAATCCATTCTCGCAGTCCCTTTTAGTGTCCAGTAGCCGCATGTGCTGCAGACCTGTATATGCCCGCATACGTACAGACGTTTTCCGCACTTCGGGCATCTGGTCAGTTGTTGTACGTTTTCCATGAAGTTCACCGATTCGACTTTCGCATCATTTTGAGATGCTGATGCCGCTTGTCCTGATTTATAGCATACCGCCACGGGGGGTATAGGAGAGAATGCCCCACTCCCGGCCCACCCCCGTACCACACTCCCGCATCACACCGTTTAGGAGGCGATGTATGTCGCTGCGCAGATGTGGGTTTTTCGAGTCTACCGCAAGCGTATGCCTGCATCCGGTAAGTTGGATGTTAGGTATGTAAATAGTTGTCCCTACAAATATTAGGTTTTGAATGAAAATCCAAACTTATTGAGATTCATTGAGCAGGAATCTCCCACCACATCCCCCCACCATATCACCACTGCCGATTGTGTCCCCCTATAGAGACTTTTCGAAGAGACGTATTGTTCAATCATCTCCGGCTCTCTGGTAATTCGCGAGTGCATGCACTATTTCACTTTTCCAGAGGATCCGGCTATGGTAATGCGGTGTCGACATTCTCAAGATCGAGCATCGACGCCTTCGGCGTTAAGGAAGATTAAACCACAGAGAGCACAGGCGTGCCGAGATAAATTCATACTCGCCAGCTG